>VFKJ01000948.1 GCA_009885595.1 Myxococcales bacterium
CCACCGGCAGCTTCCCCGGAGGCCGCCTCGCCTTCGCCAGCTACAAGCTCGACGGCGCCAACGCGCTCGCCGCGGTGCTCGTGGTGCCAGAGAAGGGCCCGCCCGCCATGCGCAAGTTCCCCGCGACCTGGGAGCGTGGCGCACCCAGTTGCTGGCGCGCGGATGATGGCTGCGAGTTCGACGCGTCGAGTTACCGCGTCGCGTTTGCCATGAGCGGGACCGCGGGCCTCGAGCTGTACGCGCTCTGGGCCGGCGCCGAGGGCGAGAACGCCGAGTTGCTGCGGGTGAAGGGCTTGGCGCTCGAGGTGGCAGCGTCTGCGAGTCGGTACTGGTCGCCTGAATAACCTCGCAATCCCCTCACCCCGACCCTCTCCCCTGTAGGGGAGAGGGAGAGACTAGATCCAGAACGAGATGCGGCGCTCGGCCGCGCGGGGGTCAGGCTGCCGTGGTTGCGTGCGCCAGTTCATCTCGACGGGACGGGCACTGCCAGGGCGGAGAGGGTGCAGAGCATGGGGCTGACTCTATCTCCGGGCCGCATGGTGTAGACGCACCTCATGTGGACGGACTGGTTCAGCCTGCTCGACGCCCCCGAGGAGCGCCTCTTCTGGCCCTACCTCGTGAGCGCGCTGGGCATCGCCCTGTTGGCGGGCGCGCTGGGCCGGGTGTCGCTGCGCACCGACCTCTTCACCCGAGCGTTGTGGTGGCACCCGAGCGCGCGCGCTGACTACGGGCTGTTCGTGGTGCGCGCGATCATCTCGGTGCTGGTGGTGGCGCCGTTGCTGGTCTCTTCCACGGTGGTGGCGGTGAAGGTGGTGCTGCTGATGTCGAAGTGGCTCGGCGCTCCGCCCGCCTGGCCGCTGGGACCGCTCGCCACCACCCTGAGCTACACCGCGCTGCTGTTCATCGCTTCCGATGCGACGCGGTACCTGCTGCACAGGGCGATGCACGCGGCGCCGTGGTTGTGGCGCTTTCACCAGGTGCATCACTCCGCTGAGGTGATGACCCCCATCACGCTGTACCGCACCCACCCGGTGGAGGGCCTGCTGGTGGCGTTGCGCGGCGTGCTGGTGACGGGGTTCGTCGCCGGCGTGTTCGCGTGGGGCACCGGTGGGCAGGCGGTCGCGCTCGAGGTGCTCGGCGTCAACGCGGTGGCCTTCGCGCTCAATCTCGCGGGCAGCAACCTGCGCCACTCGCACCTGTGGATCTCCTTCGGTCCGCTCGAGTGGCTGGTGATGAGCCCCGCGCAGCATCAACTGCATCACGCGATCGAGACCGGCGGGCACGACGTGAACTACGGCTCGTTCTTGTCGGTGTGGGATCTGATCGGTCGGAGCCTGGTGCGCGCGAAGACGAGGCCCAGCGCGTTTGGCCTGAAGCGTGAGCACCTCAATCACGACCCGTGGAACGTGTGGTCGCTGCTGAGTGGGCCGTTTCGCCGGCGCGGCTCTTGATGGGCGTGGTGAGCGAAGCGAGGTGGTGGTGACGTGGGGCACGCCCCCGGGGGCACCTCTCAACCAACGTAATCTGCTGATTACGTTTTTCGCCCGCAGTGGAAAACGTAATCACGCGATTACGTCCTCGGAGAAGCGGCGCGCCGGCTGTCACCATCACCTCGCTTCGTTCACCACGTGAAGAAACGTTCGCGCAGCGTGGCCAGCCCAGACGAGCACCCAAAGCGCACCTTCCCAGTCACCACGCACCTCGAGGCCTGAGGACTACGTCTCTTCAGGATCAGCCGCGAGCATCGCCTCCAGCGCCGCGAGATCCGGGTCCGTCTGGGGGAACACCGACAACCCCAACCGATACCGCGCCGGCGTCTCGTCAGGCGCCTCGGTCACCCAGGCCACGTCGGCGATCGACTCCACCGTCCTGCCATTGAGCGTGAACGCCTCGAAGTCCACCCGCGCGCCGATGGGAGGCGCCTCGTCAGTCCACACCATCACCCGCACCGGCCGCCGCGAGGCCGAGGGCGCTGACCCGCTGAACAGCGGCGCTGTCCACGGCCGGTACAGCGAGGGGCAGTTCAACGCCCGATAGCCCGACGGTTTGTCACCCATGGCGGCGAGTCTTCTCCGTGAACGGGCCACAGCGCTTCCCCGGAAGCGTGGGTAGGGCGGGAAAAGAAGGTGACTCACCACCTGCTCCGGCTCGGCTTGATCGGCGGTGACCATCGCCTGTGGCGTCGGCCACTTCCCGAACAGCGCCGGCGTCACCTTGTTCACCCGTTCGTCGGTCGCCTGCGCTGCGAGGATGGTGGCG
>VFKJ01000484.1 GCA_009885595.1 Myxococcales bacterium
GCGCGATCGGGGTCGTCGATCAGGGTGGGGTCGGCGAGCAGCGCGTTGGCCACCCGCTTCTCGTCGGCCACCACGTCGGACCACTTGGCCAGGTGACGGCTGCGCATCTTCAGCAGGCCGTCGTTGATGATGGCTTTGATCTCGGAGCCCTCGCCGAAGTGCAGGGGCACCGTCGAGTAGTGGAAGCGCTCGGTGTAGTTGCGCACGTTGGGGTTGGTGTGCGTGACGTTCACCATCGGCAGGTCGGCGCCGGCACCCGAGATGGTGACGTTCGCGCCGTCCGAGCCGGGCACCACCTTCGAGGTCTTGCGCGCGTTGTCGAACACCTCGACGTAGCCGGGCTGGGTGTCACCCGAGTAGGCGAAGATGATCGCGGCCTCGTCGTACTTCCCGATGCCAGACCAGTCGTTGAAGATCTTCCCCGAGTAATCCATGATCGACGAGTACTCGTGGTTGTGCATGCCGCTGATCAGCTGCTCCTCGGTGCCCTCGGCCGCCTTCTTCATGTCGGGCGCGGTGCGGGGGAGCTTGGCGGTGTTGTTCTGCTGCACGGTGATGGTCGGCTTGCGGATGTCCCAGTACTGGTCGAAGTAGTTGATCGAGTCGAACGAGCCCTGGAAGTTGTGGCGCAGGTTCAAGGTGTGGCCGGCCTCGTGGAGCGAGGTGGCGAGCCAGACCTGCTGGCGCACCTGGCGGGCGATCTCGTCATCGGCGATGCGCTTGGCCTCGGGCTCGAGCTTGCCCTCGTTCTTGAGCGCCTGGATGCGGGCGTTGCGGTAGGTGAGCTTCTCGGTCGCGATCCCGATGAGGGTGCGATCGAAGAAGTCGAAGGTGGTGACGCTGTTCTTCGTCAGCCACTCGATGCGCGCCTTCTCCCAGCTCTGCGAGAGCTTGATGTTGGTGAGCACCGAGCGCGACGCCTGGCGCAGGAAGCTCGGGTCGCGCTGGGCCGCGGCGCGGGCGAACGGGGGCAGCAGGTTGACGAGGTCTTTCTGCATGTCGGGGTTGTCGAGCACCGCGGCCTCGAGGGCCGGGTGCTTCGCCAGCTCGTCGGCCGCCTTCTTCAGCTGGTCGCCCTTCGCGCCGATGATGGTCTTGTCCTGCAAGATGGCCTGAACGACGGCGGCCATGCGCGGCGTGGGGCGATCCCAGGCGCCCTTGCTCTCCTCGTTGCGGGTGGGGTTGCCCTGCAGCTCGGACTGAATGAGGCCGTTCGGGGGCAGGCCCTTCACGTTGTACACGCGGTTGTTCTTCACGAAGTCCTGCACGTCGACGCCGCTGATGTAGTCCTGCGTCGACTTCTCGCCGGTGAGCAGCAGGATCCAGTTGGTGACGTCGCGGCCGTAGAGGTCGACGCCCCAGGTGTACGTGTTCGACATGCCGGAGATGAGCTGGCCGGTCTCGGGGTCAGCCGAGCTGGGGCCGTAGCCCAGCAGGCCGTTGGCGACGGGCTCGGCGATGGTGTTCACGAAGCTGTAGCGGAGGTCGCCGATCTTCGGGCTGAAGCCCGCGTTGCCGCACTCAGGCGCCTCACCCGACTTCACCGGGTTGTTGCAGAGATAGAACATCTTGCGGACCGTGTTCGGGTCCTTCTGCTGAGCGGCGCCGATGGCGCGGCGGAAGGCGCGATCGTAGTCGCGGTCGATGATCTTCCCCGGCTCCCAGAACTCGTCGTAGCGCTCGACCCCGCCCATGCGCGAGGCCGGGGTGAAGTAGTACTTGATGGGCTCCGGGGTGCGGGCCGCCATCGCGATCGGCTTGTCGGTGACCTCGGTGCCGTTCTTCTCGTAGTACTCCTTCCACACGCGGTGACGCTGCCCCAGGCGAATGACGGCGCTGTCGTTGTAGCCAAACTTCCGGTCGTAGTTGAGGCGCTCGGTGCGGAAGTACCCGAAGTACGACATCAGATCGTTGGGGAACTGCAGCGGCTCGTAGTCGCGCGACCAGGTGGTGTCGACCTTGGCGATCGAGGTGCGGATGTGGATTTCGGCCGCGCTGCAGTCGTAGACGCCGGCGGCGAACCAGCAGAGGGGAATGTTGCCGTAGCCCTCGTAGTAGACGGTGTCCGGCATCGCCAGGTACCGGCCGGTGATGTCGAAGTAGGTCAGCTCGGCCTTGCCGTCCCCGTCGCGGTCGTTGTACTCGAAGGTCGGCCAGTCATACGGGTCGGTGCCGGGCTCGTTGGGTTGGATCCAGTTCGAGTTGGTGACGCCCGAGGCCGGGTTCTGCACGGTGCCCCAGTTGAGGCCGGAGCTCTTGTTGAGGGAGTTGGCGGCCCAGTTCACGCGCACGAACTCACGCTGGTTCCAGAAGCGGTCGGTGGTGTTCTCGCTCACCAC
>VFKJ01000162.1 GCA_009885595.1 Myxococcales bacterium
GAGCGTGAGCAAGTCCGACCAGGCGCGGCTCGATCAGCACCTCACCCTGGTGCGCGAGCTGGAGAACCGGCTCACCGCCCTGCCCCCCGGCACCTGCCAGTCACCCACCGACCCGGGCACCATCGACTTCCAGCGCGAGGCCGAGATCCCCACGGTGGCGCGCCTGCAGATTGACCTGCTCACGCTCGCCCTCCGCTGCGATCTCACCCGCGTCGCCACCGTGATGTTCAGCGACGCGATGAACCACATCGCGATGCCGCACCTCAACATCACCGCCGACATCCACAACCTCACGCACTACTCCGACGGCGATCCCGAGCGGCTCAAGGTCGCCACCCGCGACACCTGGCAGGCGGGCGTGCTCGCGGGGCTGCTCCAGGAGCTCGACTCGATCCAGGAAGCCGACGGCAGCACCGCGCTCGCGCACACCCTGCTGTTCTGGGGCAGCGACGTCTCGCGCGGCAACGTGCACTCGCACGACGACATGCCGTTCATGCTCGCGGGCGGCGGCGCGGGCTTCCGCATGGGCCGCTTCCCCCGCTGGCAGGCGCAGTTCCACAACGACCTGCTCGTCTCGATCCTCAACGGCTTCGGTGGCTCGTTCACCACCTACGGCGACCCGGCGTTCTGCCGCGGACCGCTCAGCAACCTCACCTGAGATTCCTTCGGCGGAGCTCGCGCTGAGCTCGAGCAGCACGCTGCAGTTCCCGCTGGGGTCGCGTGCTGCGCTTCTCGTTCGCCTTCAGCGCCCGCCCAGGGAGGCGGGACGCCGCCGTCCGCTGCTGATTGAACGGCCGTGCTGCCGCGCGCTTGCGGCTCGGGCAGGGCGAGCGCCGCGCCTCTTTCGGCACCTTCACGCCGTTGCTGCTCCAACGCACTTCGCGCGAATACGTGCGCCTTGAGCACCTCAACTCGCGATCGCTTCCTGCTGCTCGTTCTCTCCTTCTCCCTCCCGCTCGCCGCGCTGTCGTGCGGCCCCGCTGGCGACCTCGACGATCCGCCGTGGGAAGGTCCTCTCTCGCCGCGCGCCGACGAGCCCACGGTCGCGAATGGTCCAGACGGCTCGGCCTCCGCCCCCCTCGACGCGGGCAGTGAAGTTCCCGTGGGCGAGCCGGCGGACGCAGGAGAGGCCCTCGATGCCGGCGAGGACGGCGGCGCGCCGCCAGAGATCGACGCCGGCGAGGACGACAAGGCTCGCCGTGACGCAGGCGCCGCCCCCGATGCGGGCCAGACCGTCGATGCCGGCCAGACCGTCGACGCGGGCGTGACCGTCGACGCGGGCGCGACCGTCGATGCGGGAGTGAGGATCGATGCAGGCACGACCGTCGACGCCGGTGCCGATGCGGGCACGACCGTCGACGCCGGCACCGCGCCTCCGCCGCCGGGTGACGGCGGTCTCTGGGTGACCGGCTACTACCCCGGGTGGACGCGCGGCACGCTCCCGCCCGCGGCGATCGACTACACGGCGCTCACGCACCTGGTCGACTTCTCACTTCACCCGCGCACCGACGGCACCCTCGAAGACACCCACCAGATCCTCCCCACCAGCGCGGCCACCATCGCGGCCGCGCACGCCGGCGGGGTCAAGGTGCTCGTCTGTCTCGGCGGCGCCAACACCGTGGCCGGCTTCCGCGGGGCCACCACCGCCGCGAACCTGGCCACCTTCGTGGACAACATCGTCAACGTGGTCACCACCCGCGGCTACGACGGCGTCGATCTCGACTGGGAGCCCCTCGTGTCCACCGATCGCCCGCAGTACGTGGCGCTGGTGAACGCGCTGCAGGCCCGGCTGGCCGCGCTCAACCCGCGCCGCCAGCTCACCGCCGCAGTCGACTCCTGGGCGGCCAACACCATGAGCCTGGTGGCCAGCCGCTTCGATCAGATCAACGTGATGACCTACGACATGGCCGGCACCAGTTCGGACTGGGTGAGCTGGTTCAACAGCCCGCTCTCGAACGGGGGCGCGCTGCGCCCCAGCGGCGCGCCCCTGCCCGCCGCCGACCTCTCGGTGCAGAGCTTCCGCAACGCCGGCCTGCCCGCCGCCAGGTTGGGCATCGGCATCGCCTTCTACGGCAACCTCTGGAGCGGCGGCGCCGGCACCCCCACCGGCGGCGTGAGCGCGCCCCGGCAGCGCTGGACCACCACCCCCGCGATGTCGCCCATCGACTACCGGGCCATCATGACCAGCTGGTACCAGCCTGGCCTGGTGCAGCATGACCCCGCCACCGGCGCCGCCTGGCTCGGCCTCGATCGCCCGGGCTCGGTCGACGATCGCTTCATCACCTGGGACGACGAGAGCACCATCGCCCGCAAGCTGGCCTGGGCGAAGACCAACCGCCTCGGCGGGGTGATCATCTGGCAGCTCGGGGGCGGCTATCTCCCCTCCGCGCCCGCCGGCCAGCGCGATCCCCTGCTCCAGGCGGTGCGCGCCAACCGCTGACTTCAGGGGACCTGGGTCAACGAGAAGTCGTCGAGGATCATCTCCCCATCTCCCTCGTGCAGGCGCACGGCCAGCCCCAGCGCGCGCCCGTAGGGGGGAATGAGGGGCAACCGCCAGGTGGCCCGCGCCCACACCCCCGGGCTCGCGGGGACCAGCGGCCCCAGCCCCCAGGGCGCCCAGAAGCCGTTCGGGTCGCGCAGGAACGAGTTGAAGCGCAGCGCCACGTCAGACTGGTACCAGACCGAGAACTCGTAGCGCCCGCCCATCACCACCAGGGGAGCGCAGCCCCCGTCGTCCATCATCATCTTCATGCGCCGGTTGCTGGTGAGCGGATCTCCCGCCCGCAGGTGCACCGCCCACGAGCCCTCGTGGCCCGGCGTCTCTTTGCTCCAGTTGCGGACCTGGTGGCCGGTGTCGGCCAGCATCCAGCACTGCGGGTTGGGGGTGGTCCCGCTGAAGCGCTCCAGGGACGGGTTGGACAGCAGGTTCGGCCCCACCCGCGCGGGCGCTTGCACGGGGTGGAGCGTGGGCTCGCTGCCGTCACCCACGATCTGCCGCACCGTACGCGTCACCGTGCCGGTGCCGGCGCGCGCCGCCAGCCACTTCGCGAACTCGTCGAACACCGAAGGGTCGATGGCGGCGGGCGAGCAGCCATTGGCGCAGACGCGGTGGAAGATGAGCACCACCCAGGCCCCGCCCCCGGCGGCCTCTCCGTTGGTGACCAGCTGCTGCAGCTTCGCCAGCGTGGTGGTGGAGCTGACCGCGGTCGCCGTGGGCACCGCGAAGCGGTTGGGCGCGGGCAGCACCAGCGGCCAGGGGGCACCCTCGTGGTTGATGCTGCGCGCCGCCGCGTAGCCACACCCCTGGGCCACCTGCCAGAGCTCGGCGCTCTGGTGCCCGAAGGGCCAGGCGAAGGTCTGGGCCTTCAACCCCAGAGCCAGCAGCCGCTCGCGGTCGCCGCAGATCTGACGCACCGCCTCGTCTGGATCCATCAAGGTGAGATCGAGGTGGTGCTTGGAGTGCCCGCCGA
>VFKJ01000465.1 GCA_009885595.1 Myxococcales bacterium
CGGGACTGTCGTAGGGGTTGGCCCGGGGAAGTCGTCGGCGCGCCGCCTGGCCGCGTTTCGCGGGATGCTGGTCACCGCTCCGCAAATCGCGCAGATGATTCTCGCGCTCATCGAGCAGATACCCACATCGTGAGCGCGACCGCTGGCACCGGCACGTCGGAGGTCAGCGCTCTCGACAGCAGCCAGGCGCCGCCCAGCAGCAGCAGGGAGATCGCGAGCACCAGCGCCGTGGTTCGAGTCACCCCACTCGCATAGCACCGGCCCCCGGGTCCTGCTGGCGTCGTGGCAGCCGCGCGAAGGAAGCGGGGTTCGATCGCCACTTCGCCAAGCCGGCTGAGCCGGCGAGATCGAGGCCCTGCTCGCGGCGGTCGTCAGTTAATCAAGCGCCATGCGCGCGATGACGCTCGACTCGTATGGGCTCGACCCCAGGCTGATCGAGCTGCCGGTACCCACGCCTGGCCCGCACCAGGTTCGCGTGCGCGTGCGCGCCACCAGCATCAACCCCATCGATTGGAAGCAGGCCAGCGGTGAGGCCCGGCCCCTGCTGGGCGCGAAGTTTCCCCGCTTCATCCCCGGGTACGATCTCGCGGGCGAGGTCGACGCGCTGGGGCCCGGCGTCACCGGCTTCTCGGTGGGCCAACGCGTGCACACGCGGCTCTCCGGCAGCGGCGGCGGCGCCAGCGCCGAGCTGGTGCTCGCCGGTCTCGACGTGCTCCAGCCGATGCCCGAGGGAATGGACTTCGCGCAGGCGGCGGGGCTGCCTCTGGCGGGCATGACCGCGCTGCAGGGACTGCGCGATGCGTGCCGGCTGCCGATGAGCGGAGCGACCGTGCGCGTGCTGATCATCGGCGCGTCGGGCGGCGTGGGGCACCTCGCGGTGCAGCTGGCCCGCGCGGCCGGCGCGGAGGTGACGGGCGTGTGCAGCGCGAAGAACGCGGAGCTCGTGGGGCGCCTCGGCGCCAGGCACGTCATCGACTACACCAGGCCCGACGCGTGGAGTGGCCAGCCGCCGTTCGACGTCATCTACGACTGCGTGGGCAGCTCGCCGGGCGAGTTTCTGCCGCGGTTGACGGCGCACGGCCGCTTCGCCTCGTGTCTGCCCGGCCCCGCGGTCTTCGCGCACGCGGCGCTCAACCTCGTGCGCAGCAAGAAGGTGCTGCCGGTGCTGCTCTCCGCGAACGCGGCGGATCTGTCGGTGCTCGACGCGCTGGTCGCGAAGAAGCAGCTCGAGGTGGTGATCGACAGCCGATTCCCCCTGGCCGAGCTGCGTGCGGCGTGGGCGAAGAGCCGCTCGGGTCGGGTCGCCGGCAAGGTGATCGTCGAGCTCTGATTGAGGTTCGGGTTCCTCGCTCCACCGCCGCATGTTCTGCTGCGTCAGTGCCGGATGACTTCGACAGCGGGCGCAAGGTAGGTGCGTACGAGATCCTCGCGCGCCTGTCCGTCGGAGGCATGGCCGAGCTCTACCTCGCGTTTCTCCCGGGCCCGGGGGGCTTCAAGAAGTTCGTGGCGCTGAAGCAGATCCTCCCCGACGCGCGCAACGACGAGCCGTTCGTGAAGATGTTCCTCGACGAGGCGCGCATCAGCGCGGGCTTGAGCCACCCCAACATCGCCCAGGTGTACGAGCTGGGCCGCGACGAGGCCTCGGGCGAGCTCTACCTCGCGATGGAGTTCATCGCCGGGCAGAACCTCGCCCTGCTGTGGAAGGCGGCGCGGCGCGCCGGGGTGCAGCCCCCGGTGCCGATCAGCTGCCGCATCGTGAGGGACCTGGTGCTGGCGCTGCACGCCGCGCACACCTTCGTCGATCCCGCCGGGCACGCGCTGCCGATCGTCCATCGCGACGTCTCCCCCCGAAACGTCATGGTCTCGTACGCGGGCCACGTGAAGGTGATCGACTTCGGCATCGCCAAGGCGAAAGGCCGGCTCATGCAGACCCAGGCCGGCGAGCTGCGCGGCACGCTCTCGTACATGGCCCCCGAGCAGCTGATGGACGAGCCGGTCGACGGGCGCGCCGACCTCTACGCGGCCGGCATCATCCTGTTCGAGCTGCTCACCGGCACCCGGCGCGCCCTGGTGGACACCCCGACGGCCGCCTTGGCGGCCTGCCTGCAGCCGCCGCTCGATCCGGGCGAGCTGAACCCCACGGTCTCGAAGCGCCTGGGCGCGGTGGTGCAGCAGGCGCTCTCTGCCGAGCCTTCGGGGCGCTTCCAGACGGGGAAGGCCTTCGCGCGGGCGCTCGAGGAAGCCTGCCCGGAGTACGCCGACGAAGAAGACGTGGCGGGGTTCCTGGGAGGGCTCTTCTCCGCGCAGGTCGCCTCGTCGCACGCGCTCTTCGACGCCGCGCAGCGGGACGCCGACCCCGGCGAGTTCTCCGGCCTGGTGCGGCGGCTGGCCGCGCTGGCGACCGTCGAGCGCGCGGCGACCGAGGTGCCCGCGAAGCCGCCGCGGCCACCTCCCCCCGAGCGGGCCACCGAGGTCGCGCACTCCCCCGACGCCCCCCGGTCGAACGGCGCGCTCCTCGCAGGCCTCGCCGGCCTGCTCGTGTTCGTGGTCAGCGCCCTGATGGCGGCGCTCTACCAGCGCGAACCGCCGCTGCCCGTGCCCGTGGTGGACGCGAAGCCGCTCCGAAGGCCGGAGGTGTCGGTCGCGCTGCGCCGGGCCGAGGCGGCGATGGCGGCGCAGGACTTCGAGACCGCCGCGGCCGCGTGGGACGAGGTGCGGGCGGTCGAGCGCGACAACCGGGCTGCGCTGTCGGGGGCCGCCGTCGCTGCCCGGAAGCTGGGCCGGTTCCGCCAGGCCAGAGACCTGCTGGACAGCGCGCTCGAGCATCCCGGCAGTCCCGCGGAAGCCGCGCGGCTTCACGTCGAGCTGGGGTGCGTGCTGACGCAAATCGGCTTGCCACCCGAAGCCCTGGCCCAGCTGCACGCCGCGGTCGGACTGGTGGGGCTGCCGCCGCTGGTCGAGTGGCTGCGCACCGAGAAGGACCTCGAGCCCCTGCGCGGTCAACCCGAGTTCGAGAAGCTGCTCGGTCGCGAGCCGGCACCGCCGCCGGTGGTGCGCCCGCCCGTGGCCGCGGCACCCCCGCCGTCCATGACGCGCTCCACCAAGGAGCTTCTCGCAGACGGGCTCTCGCTGAGTCGGGCGCAGAGCTACGAAGCGGCGACCCAGAAGCTCGAGCAGTGCGTGAAGATCGATCCCCGCGCGCACGCGTGCCTGCTCGCCCTGGGGAGCGCGTGGTCGCGCATCGCCGAGCGCACGCACCACCCCAAGGACAGCGCGCGCGCGCGCAAGGCGTACGAGCGCTACCTGGTGGTGGCCCCGCGCGGCGACGAGTTCATTCCGCGCGTGAAGAAGATCCTCACGGAGCTCTGAACCCCCATGGCCCTCGACCCCGTCACCCTCTTCGCCAGTGCCGTCGGCATCTACTTCCTGCTGCTCGCGGGCTTCGCGGCGATCACCACCGCGCAGGCCCTGGAGGAAGACGATCGCGTGGGGTTGCCGATGCGCGTCTACTGGTCCCTCACCAAGACGACCTTGTTCCTCGGCCTGCCCGCGTTGATCGCGCTGCTCATTCTCGTTCGCGCGAACGCCGGGCCGGGACAGGGCAGCGGCATCATGACAAACGACACCGCGGTCTTCGTCTTCTTCTTCGTCGGCGCGCTGGGGTTGCTCATCGCGTGGCTGGGCGCCATCACGCTGGGCTTCGTCGGCTCGGCCATCGCGCGCAACCTGCCCCCGACGCTAGGCGCAGGCGTGCTCTTTCTGATCGTTTGCGGAGCGCCGGCCCTGATCGCGGTGACGACGGTTGCGACCGCCGCTGCTCAGAAGCGCTCGGGCCACCGCCCCTAGCTCAGGGAGCGCAGATCGATCGATCCACGCCGAACCCGATGTAGGTGC
>VFKJ01000606.1 GCA_009885595.1 Myxococcales bacterium
AGACGGCGCGCTGCTGGTGTGCCCCGAGTGCGCGCACGAGTGGTCGCCCACCGCCGCGGCCGCGGAGGTCGCCGAAGAAGAGGGCCTGGTGGTGAAGGACGCTCACGGCACCCGCCTGCAGGAAGGCGACTCCGTCACCATCATCAAGGACCTCAAGGTGAAGGGCGCGACCTCCGCGCTCAAGGTCGGCACGAAGATCAAGAACATCCACCTCGTCGAGGGTGATCACAACATCGACTGCAAGATCGACGGCTTCGGCGCCATGGCGATCAAGAGCGAGTTCGTGAAGAAGTCCTGACTCTTCAGAACTGAATCGTCCGCTCCGCCACGCACTTGTCGGAGAAGTCTTTCCCCGCGTAGAAGTCGCGCCACAGCCGCAGGTAGCCGTCGGTCACCTGCTTGGCCGACATCAGCTTCGGCTCGAACACGCAGTTGGCGTCGTTGTAGTGGCCCCAGTCGCGGTCGATGATCCGGCCTTCCTGTTCCAGCTTCACCCACGAGGGCGTGCCGGGGTAGGGCGTGAAGATGGCGAACTCGGCCTTGGTGATGCCGCTCTTCGCCGCGAACTCGAGCATGCGGTCGACCGTGCCCTCGTCGTCGTCTTCGTTGCCCAGCAGGAACGAGGTGTACGGCTCGATGCCCGCGTCCAGGCTCTTCTTGATCGCGGTGTAGGCGCGCTCGAGGTTCCTCGGGTCCTTGCCGGTGAAGGCGCCCTTGGTGATCGGGTCGAAGCCGCCCACCAGGTAGAACATGTCGACGCCCGCGCTCTTGGCCAGCTTCAGCATGTCGGGCGTCGAGGTGATGATCAGCGGCATCGAGATGCCGATGTAGCTGATGGTCGCCGGCGCGCCCTTCGCCACGATGCGCTCGAACAGCAGGCGCAGCTGCTTCGCGTTCGCCCCGGGGAACCAGCTGGTGTCCTCGGTGAGGCAGGCGCGCTTGCCGTGCTTGTTGAGCTGCTCGAGTTGGCCCACCACGTGATCGATGGAGAAGTGGCGCAGCGACTTGGTCATCGAGGTCGGCAGCACGCACGCCACGCAGGACATCGGGCAGCCGCGCGAGAGCTGCACCGGGTAGTCGTCGGGCTTGAAGTCGCCCGCTTCCTTGGCGAGGTAGAGATCGACGCGCGGCATCGGCAGCTTGGTGATGTCGGGGATCTCGGGCGCCTTGTAGCGGGGCTTGAGGCTCTTGCTGCGCACGTCGGCCAGCACCTGGTGCCAGATGGGCTCGCCTTCGCCCACCACCACCGCGTCGAAGTGCTGCTCGCAGAGGTCCGGCATCATGGTGGGGAAGATGCCGCCGGCGATGGTCTTCTTGCCCAGCCCGCGGAAGTACGCCGCCAGCTCGATGGCGCGCGTCGCCGCCGGGGTGAAGAAGCTGAAGGCCACCACGTCGGCGTCGGTCGCGCGGTCCGCCGGCGAGAGCCGGTCGTCGCGGAACTCGAGCTGAATGTCGTCGGGGGTGACGGCCGCCATGGCGGCGATGCCCAGCGAAGGAGAGCCGAGGTACTCGTTCATCGGCACCCACTTCTTGAGCTCGGGGTGCGCCTCGGCGTGACGCTGGAATCGGGGGTAGACGAAGAGAATCTTCACGGAAGGACGCCCTCCAGGAGCGCGGCGGTGAGAACTGCGGTGGGACCTGCGGGCAGGGGTTGAGCCGAGGAGACGGTGATGGCTTCTTCGCGGAGCAGCGCGGCGCAGGCCTGCTCCACCGGGGTGCGAGCGAGCAGGGTGGCCGCGGTGGCTGCGTCGCGCCACGCCACCGCCCAACCCAGCGCGTGCTGCTGCGCGCGACGATTGAGCGCGCGAATGCCCGAGCCCATCGCCTCGCGGCGCGCAGTGACGGCCTTCCACAGCGGCGCCAGCACCTCGTCGGTGGGCACCTTCGCGGGCGCCGTCAGCTCCATCAGGCCTGCGTGCGTGAGCAGCACGTCGTTGGCGCCCTCGAAGATGCGGGTGACGCGCGCGTCGCGCATCAGCACCGCCATGCCGGTGTCTTCGATGTAGCCGCTGCCGCCGTGCAGCTGAATGGCGAGGTCGGCGAGCTCGAAGCCGCCCTCGCTGCAGAACACCTTCGAGCTGGTGGTCAGGCGCGAGAGCAGCTCCCAGTCTTTCTCGGCGGAAGCGGCGGTCTGCACCAGCGCCGACATCCCGTAGGCCACCGCGCTCGCGCGGGCGAGCCGCTGCTGCACGACTTCCTGCTGAATGAGCGCGCGCTGGAACTGGCGTCGCTGGTGCACGTGCTCGAGGGCGGCCTTGAGCGCGGTGCGCGCGGTCCCCACGCAGCCGGCGGACAGCAGCATGCGGCCCCACGACAGCACGTGCGCGAGCTGCGCCGCTCCCTGGCCGGGCTCTCCCAGCACGGCGTCAGGCGCGAGCGTCACGTCTTCGAAGATGAACGCGCAGGTCGACGAGCCCCGCAGGCCGAGCTTTCGTTCCTCGGGTTGAATGAGCGCGCCGGGTGACTTCGGGTCGACCAAGAGCAGGCTGGTGCCGCGCGCCGCGCCGCCCAGGCCCGGCGTGCTGGCCGTCACCGTGAGCACGGAGGCGAAGCCCGCGTTGGTGACGTAGAGCTTGGTGCCCGACAGGCGCAGCCGCCCATCGGGTCCGGCGACGGCCACGGCCTTGAGCGCGGACAGATCGCTGCCCGCTTCCGGCTCGGTGGTGGCGAACGCCGCGATGGCTTCACCCGCCGCCAGCGAAGGCAGCCACTTCTCCTGCTGCGCGCGCGTGCCCCAGGCGACCAGCCCGCGGGTGCCCAGGCCCAGGTGCAGGCCCACCGTGGTGGCCACCGAACGATCGATCTCGGCCAGCGCGATGACGACCCTGGTGGCGTCGACCGCGGTCAGCCCCGCGCCGCCCCACTCGGTGGGCAAGGTGACGCCGAAGAGCCCCAGCTCGCCCAGCCCCCGCAACACCGCGGGGGGAATGGTGTGCTCGCGGTCGATCTCCAGCGAGCGGATGTTCCCCTTCGCGAAGTCGCGAATGCTGCGGACCAGCGGCTCGACGACGTCGTCGGTCATGACGCGGCGGCGGCTTGCTTGAGGGCGAGGTGACGGCGCGCCATCTCCACGGTGCCGGCCACGGTGGTGACCTGCGCCGCCTCTTCCATCGGCACGTCGAGGTCGAGCTCTTCGGCGAGCATCGAGAGCAGCTCCATCGAGCAGACCGAGTCGAGCCCGAGGTCTTCGCGCAGGCGGTGTTCCATCTTGATGTCGGGGACTCGAACCACTGAGAGCTGCGCCATCATCTTGAAGATGCGCTGGGTGAGGATGTCGTCGGTCATGCGGACTTCTCCGGGCGTGGGCGTTGGAGGAGACCCATTCGCAGGGCCCACGAGTCCCATGCGTCGAGGGTGTCGGAAAGCGGCCGGTACGTCAGGCCGAGACTGCGGGAACGCGAGGCGTCGAGCCTCGGTGAGTGAACGATGAGGTCGACCAGCTCGCGAGCGAGCGCGGCGCGGCCCCCGGTCTTCTGGGCCTCGTGCTCCTGCTCGTCGGCGAGCACGCGGGCCGCTTCTGCTTCCAGCGCGCGCGGCGGCGGCGGGGCGCCATAGCGGGCCGCCAGCATCACCAGCAGCTCGTGCGCGTCGAACGCCTCGTTGGCGAGAATGAGCCGCTCTGGCGGGGCGCTGGAGGTGGCCAGCAGCACCAGCGCCTGCCCCACGTCGCGCGCGTCCACCGTGGTGATGTAACCCCTGGGGTGCGGCGGAGGCACGCCGCGGGCCGTGGCCACCAGCAGCGCCGAGGTCCCGACCTTCCAGTCGAAGGGGCCCAGGCACGCAGCGGGACACGCCACCACCACCTCGAGCCGGCCCTCGTCACGCAGCCGGTGCTCCAGGTTCCACTTGAGCGCGTGGTAGGTGCCCCACTCGGGGCACACCGCGAAGAGGTCACCTTCGTTCGAGGGCGCGGCGTCGCGCGGAGCGACGGTCGCGGTGCTGGAGACGAAGACGAGCCTGGGCACCTTCGAGGCGACCGCGGCGTCGAGCACGGCCTCGAGCTCGGCGAGCCCCCGCGCGATGGTCTCCTGGGGCTCGGTGGAGAAGCGGGGGTAGTGCGCCGCCGCGTGCACCACCACGTCGGCGCCGCGGAACGCTTCGCGCAGGGTCTCGGGCTGGGTGAAGTCGGTCACCACCAGCGGCGCGCCCAGGCCGCGCAGGCCCAGCACGTTGCCGCGGGGGCGCCGGCCGCAGCGGGGCTTGAGGCCCGCGTCGAGGAAGGCGCGCACGGTGTTGAGCCCGAGAAAACCACCGGCGCCCAGCACGACGACTTCGGGGCTCTTCATGACGCCACCTTGTTCGCGGGCGCCGCCAGCAAGCCCGCTGCGACGGCCTTGCGCTTCACCTTGCCGCTGGTGGTGCGCGGCATCGTGCCCGCGGGGACGAACTCGATGACGTCGGCGCGCACGCCCAGCACCTTGAGCAGCTCGCCCTTGATGAGCATCGGGTCGATCGCGCCCGACACCCTGCGCAGCTCGACCACCACCACCAGCCCTTCGCTGCCTTGCGCCGCGTCGGGGCGCGACACCGCGGCGACGCCGTTGGGGGTGGTCTCCACCATGCCGGCCACCACCCGCTCGATGTCGTAGGGGTGGAACTTGCGGCCCGATTGAATGACGAGCTCCTTCTCGCGCCCGGTGACGTAGACGGTGCCGTTCTTCACCACGCCTAAGTCGCCCGTGCGCAGCCAGTCGCCGCGCATGGTGGCGGCGGTGGCGTCGGCGTGCTCGAAGTAGTGGTCCATCACCGTGGGCCCGCGCACGCACAGCTCGCCTTCTTCGCCCTCGCGCTTCACCTGACCGTCGGCGTCCGCCACGCACAGCTCGATGCCGGGCAGCACGCCGCCGTTCGCGGGGACGGCACGGCCTTCGATCTCGAGGTCAGGCCGCGGCGCCTCGGGCACCGAGAACGCCACCCCCAGGGTCGCCTCGGCCAGCCCATAGACGCAGAGCATCGCGTTGGGCTTGAAGCCCGCGGCCGCGAACTTGGCGATGAAGCCATCGAGGGTGGTGCGGTGAATCGGCTCGCTGCCGTTGAGCGCGCAGCGCAGCGACGAGAGGTCGAGCCCCTCGGGGTTCACCCGGCGCACCAGCAGCTCCCAGGCGAAGTTGGGCCCGACGGTGAGCGTGGCGCGCTCACTGGAGACGAGGTCGAGCCACTTGCGCGGCCGCATCAGGAAGTCGCCGGGCCGCAGCACGTGCACCGGGAAGCGCGCCACCAGCGAGGTGAGCAGCACCCCGACCAGCCCCATGTCGTGGAAGAAGGGCAGCCACGACACCCCCACGTCAGCGGGACCGAGCTGCAGCGCGCTCGCCATCGCGCGGGAAGAGCCCAGCGCCGCGCGTTGGGAGATGACCGCCCCGCGCGGGTCGCCCGTCGAGCCCGAGGTGAACTGCATGAAGGCGGCCGCGAGCGCAGGGTTCGGCACAGAGAGCGGCGCCAGCGGGGCGGTCACCGTGGGCGCACCCCAGTCGATGGTGGCGCACCCCGGAGTGGTGGCGAGCACGTCGAGCTTCGCGCGCTGCAACACCGGCCGCAGCGCTTCGATCAGCCGCTCTGGCGCGCCGTCCACCACGGGCCAGGGGAGCGGCACCGCCACCGCGCCCAGCGCCTGCGCGGCGAAGAAGGCGCCGACGAACTCGGGGCTGTTGGGCAGCAGCACGCCGACCCGCTTCACGCCGGCAGGCACCGCCGCCTGGAAGGCCGCGGCCCAACCGAGGGCGCGCTCAGCGATCTCCCCACGGCTGAAGCTGGTGCGCACCGCCCCGACGTGGAAGATGAGCCAGGGCGCGCTGGTGTCGCCCGACCGCAGCTCGTCCCACAATGAAGAGGCCGCGCCGGTGGGGCAGTCAGGCCCACGAAGCCAGGCCTCGGGCGGGTTGCCATCTTGATCGGTGGAGCGGTGGTGCATGACTTCCCGTGCAGTTGAGGGACACCCATCAGCACAGGGCGGCGAGTCGCAGCCTTGACCGAAGTCACGTCTTCGCGCAGGTCTTTTTGACGACGGCCCACAAGAAGTGCTGATGGAGACGCAGAGGCTGCACTCTGCAAGCGGGGTGCCCACCTCGGACCACCTGTCCATCTGGAGGGACCGAATCTCTCAAACGGGACCCCGCTTCACCTTCAGGCGCCACGTTTCAGCACCATGGCCGGGAACGCGACCTGCTCTGGGAGGCCGGCCTCACTCGTTCCCCGGAGGCCCCATGCGTTTCACCCTGTCGATCGCCGTCGCCTGCTGTGTCTTTGCCTGCAGTCCACCGTCCCCTCCGCAGGAGACCGACGCGGGAGCCACCGAAGCTGACGCGGGGAACAACCCTCCCGCGGATTCGGGCGTCGAGGTTGATGCTGGCTCGCCGGAGGACGCGGGGACTGCGAGCGATGGGGGCGCTGAGGACGCTGGCTCGCCCACCGACGCCGGCACTTCGGTTGATGCGGGTTGCAGGTGCCTCGCTTCCGAAGACTGCTCCGCGGGCCGCTGCGTGGCCGACACCTCGCCGCCGCGCGTGACGGTGACGGCGAGCGCGGGCACCACGGCGGGCACGCTGCACCTCTCTGGTACCGCGACCGACGCCGAGACGGGCCTCGCGTCGTTGGAGCTGAGCCTCAACGGCCAGAGCGCCGTGACGGTGCCCGTGGTGGCCGGCGCCTACGACGCCCAGGTTCCCGTGCCCGTGCCCGCGGGCCGGGCCGAGTACACGGTGGTGGCGACGGCGCGGGACCTCGCCAACAACAGCGCGACCGCGCAGACCACCTTCGACGGCGCGGCCCCGGTGGTGGTGCTCACGCCCGCGCAGGATGGGACGTGCTCGAGCAGCGGCTGTACCGGCGCCTTCATCGACGCCTCGGCCACCTCCTTCGCGCTCTGGGCGGCGGTGACCGAGGGCCTGTCGCTGGCCTCCACGCACCCCGTTCAGGTCCGCGTGCTCGACGGCGCCACCGAGGTGGTGGCGTGGACCGACCTCGTGCTTCAGGCCAACGGCAGCTGGACCTGGACCTGGAGCTCGTTTCCCGCGCTCGACTTCACCCGCCTCACCCTCGAGGTCGCCGCCACCGACGCGGCCAACAACCGCGGCACCGCGAGCCTGCGCGTGCTCCTCGATCGCGTGCGCCCCACGCTCACCTTCTCGCCCTCGGCGGACGCGTCGTGCACCGCGACCGCCTGCACTGGCACGGTGGTGAACTCGGCTTCGGCCTCGCTCAACCTCGCCGGCCTGGTGTCGGCCGACGCGACGCTGAGCCTGCGGGTGCTCGATGGCGCCGCCGTGGTGGTCTCTCCGGTGGCCGTGCCGCAGACCGGCGGCGTCTGGTCGTACGCGTGGACCACCTTCCCCACCGTCGACGGGCGCTTCTATTCGCTCGAGGTCACCGCCACTGACGCGCTCTTGAACAGCTTCACCCAGCGACTGGCGGTGCTGGTGGATCGGGTCACCCCCGGCCTGCTGGTGAACTCGCCGCGGCAGGGCACGCTGGTGGGCAGCGCGCAGGTCACCGTCAACGCGACGGCGACCGATGGACTGGGGCTCAAGGCCGTCGAGCTCGCCACCTCGGTGAATGGCACCTTCGTCCAGGCCACCCGCGACGCGAACGGTGACTACGTCGGACAGCTGCCGGTGCCTGCGGTCGACGCCGTCGAACAGGTCCTGACGGTGCGCGCCACGGACCTCGCGGACAATGTGCGAGTCACTTCCACCCGCTACACCGCTGACAGGGTCGCGCCCGTCATCACCGTGGGCGGCGCCGACTACGACTGCACCGGCACCGACGCGTGTACGGGCAGCGTGGCGAATGGCGCTTCCACCCAGGTCGTCTACGGCGGCACCTTCTCCGACGGCAGCGCGGTGACGTTGCAGAAGAGCCTGGTGGGCCCCTCGGGCACGGTGGTGGCCTCGACCGACGCGGTCACTGGCGCGAGCTGGTCGTACACGTGGGCGAGCCTGCCCGCGGGGGTCAACGGCGCGGCGTACGAGCTGCGCGTCATCGCCACCGATGCCGCGGGGAACGCGGCGGCGCAGGTCACCCGGCGCACCTGGCTCGACAACGTCGCGCCCACCGTCAGCATCCCAGTCGCCGGCCAGCGCAACGTCGCCCCCCTCGCGGTGCTGGAGGTGTTCAGCGAGCCGATGAACGTGGCTTCGGTCACCGCGGCGACGAGCTTCGCCCCGGCTGTCTCGCTGAGCACGTTCGGGTCGACCGACGCTGCTCGCTTTCAGTTCTCTTCGGCCACGGCCCTGGGCGGCTACACCCCGTACGCGCTGACCATCGGCGCGGCGACCGACAAGGCGGGCAATGCCACCGGGGGCACGTCTGCGTCGTTCCTCACCGCCCCGAGGCTCCTCCAGGGGTTGCTCGACAGCACTCTCGGCTTTCAGTACCGCGCGCCCCGCATCGCGGTGGACGCGGATGGCCGCTTTACCCTCGCCCTCGCGTTTCCGTCGGGCAGCTCCACCTTGACCACGATGCTCCATGAGGCCGGCAACGGGGCGCTGGCGGCGTTTGGGCCCATCGGCAGCAACGCCACCCTGCAGGTGCCGACGGACCTGCGCATCACCGGGTCCGCGCGCGCCGCTGATGGGCGGCTGACCACGCAGCTCGAGATGAACTCGGTCTTCACCAACGGGACCGGCACCTGGCTCGGCAGCTGGAGCTTCTCGATTGGCTGGTCCGGGGCGACCGAGACCGTCTCGGGTCCCGCGCAGGTGACCATCGGCGCCACGAACGCGATGAACCTCTCCAACTTCACCGCCAACCGGCCGATGATCGATCTCGTCCCCTTCCGCGATCTCTTCACTGGCACGAGCGGCACCTACCGATCCCTCGTCGCTCCCAACAACGGTGCGACGGCGATGTCGACCTGGAAGGAGCAGCCGGGCTGGGCCGCCACCTCGACGGCGACGCTGACCTCGTTCAGGTCAATCGACGGCCGGGCGAGCGTCGAGAGCCCCAGCACGCTCGGCCCCTACCGCGTGCGTTACTGGGACCTGGGAGCGATGAGCGAGGTGACCTCGGCCAACTTCGTTCGCTCGGCGACCGCGCAGCCTGCGTTCAAGACCACCGACCGATTCGGGACCGCGGTGGCTGCGAGCTCGTCCTACGTGGCCTGGACCAACGACACGGTGCTCAGCGTCGGGTGCAGCGCCGCGCCCTTCGTCGCGCCGCCGGTGTGGCAGACCAGCACGGTGACGATGCCCGCGGGCCGCACCACGGGCAGCCCGCTCGCCAGCGCGATGACGCCCAGCACCTTCGCGGTGGCCGGCGAGTACGGCGGCAACGTCTACGTGTACTCCACGCCGCTCACGAGCTGCGGCACGGCGCCCGTGCTGACCCAGGTCGGCCGCATCGATGGCGCGAGCGAGCCCGCGGTCACCATCGACGGGAACGGGAAGATCCTGGTGGCGTGGATCGCCGCCAACGGCCAGGTCGGCGTCACCCGCTTCTAGCCGCGCGAACACCAGGAGCCCGGTCGCTTCGCGCGATCGGGCTCTTTCATTTCTTCGGAAGCGCGGCGACGAACGCGTCGATGGGCTGATCGAGCGAAGACATCGAGGTCTTCACGCTGCCATCGGGAGCGACGAGGAACACGGTGTTGTCGTGCAGGATGACGCCCGACTCGGGGTTGGTGGTGTACTTGAAGTTGAGCAGCATGGTGAGGGTGCGCACCTGCGCGTCGTCACCCACCAGCACGTGCCAGCGCTGGTCGTCTTCGAGCCCGTAGCGCGCCCGGTACTGTTTGACCTGCTCGGGCTTGTCGTGGGCGGGGTCGAGGCTCACCACCACCAGGTCCAGCGGCTTGCCCGCCTTCTCCAACGCGGCCTCGAGGCGCTTGAGCTTCCTGGTGGTGAGCGGACAGGTGCCCGCGCACGAGGTGTACACGAAGGTCAGCGCGTACCAGCGGCCCTTCCAGGCCGAGAGGGTCGACTTCGCGCCCGACTCTTCCCGCCAGCGGGTCTCCAGCGCGAGCACGTTCTTCGGCTCATCGTCGGCGAGCACCTGCGCGCTCGACAGGCACAGCGTCAACGCGAGCATCGCCTTCATGGCTTCACCGTCGGGCTGTACGCACACCGAAAGCCTAAGTTGGGCAGCGCGGTGCGCGGGGTGAGGCTTGCGCGCAGCGCGTAGCGCATGAACGCGGCGTAGTCCTCGCGGCGGGCGCTGCCGGTGGCGCTGCTCCCGCACATGTACTTCGCGTTCTTGTCACCGTCCTGCCGGTTGTCTCCCGAGACGAAGACGGCGTTGAAGTCGTCGGTCCACTCCCACACCAGGCCGTGCAGGGCCTCGAGGCCGTAGACGTTGCGCGGGCTGCCCGGCCCTTCCAGGTCGTCCGGGCGCGCGGGCCTGGCATACCAATCGAGGATCCGCTGGGCGAACCGGGGATCTCTCGAAGCGTCGCGGCGCGTCTCGTCGGCCGCCGCCGCGTACTCCCATTCCAGGGTGCTGGGGAGCCGGCCACCCTTCCACTCGCAGAACGCGCGCGCGGCGAAGTACGAGATCTCCACCACCGGCGCGGTGGGCGAGAGCCGGTTCTCCAGCGACGCGAGGTACCGCTCATCGACCAGCGTCGTGGGCGGCTTGCCCTGACGCCAGGCCGGGTTCTTCTCGAGGAACTCGAGCCACTGCGCCCGGGAGACGGGCCGCACCTCGAGCGCGTACGCGCCCACCGGGAAGTCCGTCTGCCCCACGTCGAGCCCGAACAGCGGGGCGAAGCGGCCGGCCGGGAGCTGCACCGGGACTCTGGTCGCTTCGCCTTGGCCCAGCTCTCCGCTGCGCTCCGATGCTGGCTGGCCTGACGGTCCGCCAGGCCGGCTCCGCTCCGGAATTTCACCTTTGGTACGGCGCGGTTGGCGCGAAACACGAATTCGCGCA
>VFKJ01000823.1 GCA_009885595.1 Myxococcales bacterium
CAGATGGTGACCGGCCCATCGTTCACCAGCGCCACCTTCATGTCGGCGGCGAACACGCCTTCCTGCACGGTGAGGCCCAGCGCGCGGCAGCGCTCGCAGAACAGCGCGTAGAGCCGCTTCGCCTCTTCCGGCTCCATCGCGTCGATGAAGCTGGGCCGCCGGCCCTTCCTGGTGTCGGCGAAGAGCGTGAACTGGCTGACCGCCAGCAGCGCCTTCGAGGTGTCCATCAGGGAGAGGTTCATCTTCCCGGCTGCGTCTTCGAAGATCCGCAAGGCGGGGATCTTGTCGACCATGAAGTCGAGATCCTTCTGGGTGTCGCCCTTGCCCACGCCGAGCAGCACCAGCAACCCGGGGCCGATCTGTCCTTTGAGCTTCCCGTCGACGGTGACCGAGGCCTCCTTGACCCGCTGCAGGACCGCGCGCATTCAGCCTCCGTACTTCGCGATGTACTGCTTCACCGAGCTCTTCTTCGCGGTGTTGTCAGACGACATGTACCGGAGCTTGCCGAAGATCTTCCGCTCTGGGCCCCAGGCGCGGTCGTAGCGCCCCAGCACCCAGAAATACCCGCTCCAGGAGATCGGATCGCGGCCGTCGAGCGAGTACTTGCCCATCAGGTGCGCCATCGCGTGCAGCGCGTCTTCGGCGCTCCTGGACCACTCGTAGATCTTCTTCCCCCAGAGCATGCGCAGGTAGTTGTGGAACCACCCGTCGCGCCGCAGCTGGCCCATCGCCGCGTTCCAGAGCGGGTCGTGCGTCTGCGAGCGCTCCAACTGCTCCAGGGAATAGAGGTGCGGCCGCGGGTCGTTCGCGTGCGCGGCGATGGTGGCCTTCGCCCACCCAGGCAGGGAGTCCAGCGACTGATACGAGTCCGGGCGATGTGAGGCGAGGTTGAAGCCGAGCTCGCGCCAGGTGACGAGCTGATCGACGTACGCCTCGGCGGACGCCGACATCTTCCACCAGCCCTCGCGCGCGCCGCCGATCGACTTGCCCAGCTGCTGCGGCTTCCACTTCTCGGACCGGGCCAGGCGCGAGAAGACCTGGTGACTGGAGAGGTGCCCGAAGTGCAGGTACGCCGACAGCGCGCTGGTGCCGTCGAGCTCGGGCTCGTTGCGCGCCTCGGCGTAGGCCTGCAGCCGCCGGGAGACGAAGAGCTCGAGCCGCGCTTCCGCCGCGGCGCTGCCCCCTCTCATTCCCACCCGGGGCACGGCGTGATCGATCGGCAACGCCGCCAGCTCGGTGAAGACGCCCGGCTTCCACCGCGAGACGATCGCCTTGGGAAGGGTGAGCTTGGGCAGCTTCACGCCCGCGAGCGGATCCTCGAGCGGGAACTCCAGCAGGTGCCGCGGCAACACCTTCTGCAGGTGCGTGCGAAACGAGTGGGCGGTGGTGAAGACGCGGGTGGTGTGGTGCATCGGGTAGAGCCCGTTGGAGTCGATCACCTCGAACCGCACGTCGAGCTGCTTCACCGCCGCGGCCTGCATCTGGGGCACGAAGAAGCTCGGCCAGTCGTCGCCGATCACCACGCACGCGCGCGCCGCGAGCGCCGAGAGCAGGCCCTTGCCCGCCCCGGCTTCGCGCTCCACGTAGGGAAAGTAGTGCGCGGAGGTCTGGGCAAAGCGCCGCTCGTTCTCGGCCATTCCCTCGAGCACGAACGCGTGCAGCCGATCGTTCGCGAAGGGGTAGCCCACCCGCAGCGGCTCGAACACCAGCAGGGGCCTGCGCAGCGCCTGGGCCTGCTCCACCGCGCGCTGGAGCGCGAAGTTCGAACGCGCCCGACGAAAGGACGTCATCCAGTAGAGGACGAAGTCGCGATCCGCGCGGAGCGGCGCGGCGTTGAGCCCTCGAATGCGGACTTCCGGGGTCACCGCTTCTTCTTCTTCGCGGGCGCCTTCTTCTTCACGGCTTTCTTCGCCGGCTTCTTCACGCCAGGCAGGGTCACGCTCCACACCTCGACGTCTGGATCGACGGGGGAAGGCACGTACTTCACCTTGAGCCGCTCGCCGTCGGTGCGCCCCACGCTGTCGCCTTCAGAGAGTGGCTTGCCGCGGCGGACCACGTACGCGAGCAGATCGTAGAAGAACTCGAACATCCCGCCCTCGAGCTTCCCCGCGTTCATCACCAGGTCCGGCATGCCCACCTGCTGCATGCCGATGCTCAGCAGTTGGTGGCCGTCGCCGGTCTTCGCGACCGAGACGCCCACCCACACCGGCAGCGGCAGCTCGCTGTGCGCGATGTCGACGACGAACTCCGGGTGATGGGTGGCGCCGCCTTCGCCCCAGTACACGCCGACCGCGTTCGTCGCGCGCACGATCGCCGCCACCACCTTCGTGAACGTCGTGAGGTCTTCGAGGTCGCCGGGCCTGGTGCCCTGCTGCGCGACCACCAGGTGGCCGCGGTGCTCGGGCAGCGTCCAGCTCCCAGCGAGTCCGCTCAGGCTGCGATCGGTGGCGCCGTCGGCTTCACCCTCGGGCACCGGCATCGGCATCAGCGCCGCCAGCACGTTGATCCCGCCCAGGCTGAACGCGCTGGTGCCTTCCTTGGTCGAGGACAGCCAGCTCACCTGGCCCAGCTCGGGGAACTCCTTGAGGGCCTTCTCCAGGGCGGCGGCGGAGAGGGGTTTGGATTGGGGGAGCAACACGAAGGACAGGCGCATGGGGCCTCTCGTACCCGGAAATCAGCGACTTGGCGCCTTCATGCTTCTTCACCCGAGTCGGTGCGGTGGCTTCACAGAGCCTTCCTACTTTCTGTCTACGCAAAGGCGACGAGCCTTTAGCGAGTGGGGACCATGTCGGCCCCCGTCGCAGTCACGAAAGGGAACACCATGTTCGGATTTCTCGTTGGAACGCTCAGCCTCATCGGCTTCATCAAGGTGGCCCGGTGGGGGCGGTACGGTCATCGCGGTGGCCCGCGCCGGTGGATGATGCGCCGCCTCTTCCAGCACCTCGACACCACGCCCGGCCAGGAGAAGGTCATCGCCCAGGCCACCGAGAACGCGGAGCGCGTGATGGACCAGGCGCGCGAGCAGCTCTTCCGCTCCCGCGGCACCTACGCGAACGCCGTGCGCGCCGAGACGTTCGACTCCGCCGCCGTCAACGCAGCGTTCGAGGCGCAGCAGGCCTCGGTCGACGAGGTGAAGAAGGCGGTGCGCGAGGGCCTGCAGGCGGTGCACGAGGCGCTCTCGCCGGAGCAGCGCAAGCGCCTGGGCGATCTCATCGAGTTCGGCCCCCGCAGCCTGCACGGCAGTGGCGGTTGCGGTCACAGCCGCTTCGGTCACTCGCACCACGGCGACCGCCCCGCTGGCGGCGAACCCAGCTCCGTCAACCTCTGAACCCTCACCCTGAAAGAAAAGGAAACACACACCATGCGCCGCATTCTTCTCGTCCTGTTGGGTCTCGGAGTCTTCGCTGGGTACGGTTCGGCCATCGCCAGCGCTCGCTGGCACGCTCGCCACGCAGGCGGGTGTGAGAGCCGCTGGAGCCGCACCTCGGCCGCGCCTGCTCCCCAGACCGTGGTGGTCCCCCAGGCTGCACCGGCCCCCGCGCCGGCCCAGCAGATCTTCCTGATCATGCCGGGAGCCCAGGCCGCCGCGCCTGCCGCGGCCCCCCAGGTGATCACCATCCCGGTGCCCACCGCGGCTCCGGCAGCCGCCCCCGCCAACCCGTAACGGGACTCTTTCCGACGCGAGGGTATGTTCCATGACGATGGCTTCCCGGGTGCTGCTGATCGATGACGACGTGCGACTGCCTGACCTTCTGCGCTCGTACCTGGAGCAGAACGGCGTCGCGCTCAGTCACGCGCCAGACGGCGCCCGGGGCCTCATCATGCTGGAGCAGGGCGCGTACGACGCCGTGCTCCTCGACGTGATGATGCCCGGCATGGACGGGCTCGAGGTCTGCCGGAAGATCCGCGGCAAGAGCAACGTGCCGGTGATCATGTTGACCGCGCGCGGTGACGAGACGGACCGCGTCGTCGGGCTCGAGCTGGGCGCCGATGACTACGTGGGCAAGCCGTTCAGTCCACGCGAGCTGCTGGCGCGGCTGCGCGCGGTGCTGCGCAGGTCGAGGCCTGAGGTGATGAGCGAGCAGCTCAGCACCGGCGACATCACCGTCGACGTGCCAGCGCGCGTCGCCACCCTGAAGGGCGCTCCGGTCGATCTGACCGGCATCGAGTTCGACATCCTGGTGGCGCTGGTGCGCAGGGCCGGGCGGGTGGTGCCCAGAGATGCGCTGCTCTCGGAAGCGGGCCGCAGCGACGTGGTGGTCGGCGAGCGCACCGTCGACGTGCACATCAGCCACCTGCGGCAGAAGCTGAACGACGATCCTCCGCGGCTGATCAAGACGGTGCGCGGGGTCGGCTACGTGCTGACGAAGGACTGACGATGTTTCGCCATCACCACCACCTGCACCAGCGCCGGCCGATGAGTCCCCTCGGGCGCTTCGTGCGCGCCAAGCTGCGGCGGCGGATCTTCGCGTGGTTCATGGGCGGCATCCTCACCACCGGCGTGGTGGTGATGGTGGTGATGAACGTGGTGTCGCGCCTGCAGGACCCCGGCACCACCTGGGAGCGCAGCCGCGAGTGGGTGGGCAAGCAGTTCGCCCGCGAGTGGAACGATCCCGCGGCGCGCGCGCGCTTCGCCAAGGACACGGCTGCCGATCTCGAGGCCAACGTCGATCTCTACGACGCCAGCGGCGCGCTGCTGCTCTCCACCGGCACGGTGTGCCAGCACGCGATGTTCGAGGCGCCGGTGCGGCAGGGTGGCGCCCTGCTGGGGACCGCCCGGGTCTGCAGCCTGCGCCCCCACACGCCGCTGCTCCCGCTGCTGATGCTGGTGCTGGGGTTGGGCGCGGTGTGGAAGATCTCAGGCATGGTGGCGCGGCGGTTGGCGCGGCCGCTCGACGATCTCACCGGCGTGGTGAAGCGCATCGGCTCAGGCGACTTGAAGGCCCGCGCTGATCTCGGCTGCTTCGAGCCCGACGAGATTGGCCTGGTGGCCGACGCCGTCAACGACATGGCCACCCGCATCGAGAAGCAGGTGGAGGATCAGCGCGAGCTGCTGGCCACGGTCTCCCACGAGCTGCGCACCCCGCTGGCCCGCTTGCGGATCATCTCGGAGATCGCCCGCGACACCGGCTCCACCCCGGCCACCTTCGACGAGCTCGATCGCGAAGTGGTGGAGATGGACTCGCTGGTGGGCGAGCTGCTCGCCAGCTCCCGGCTCGAGTTCGGCCAGGTCGCCAAGCGAGAGCTCTCCATTCGTGACGTGGGCACCCGGGCCGTCGAGCGCGCGGGCCTGCCGGCGACGACGCTCGCGGTGCTCGGCGAGGCGGACACCGTCTCGGCCGATCCCACCCTGCTGCAGCGCGCGCTGGCGAACCTGTTCGACAACGGCCGGAAGCACGGCAAGGGCGTAGACGCGGTCGAGGTGACCGTGAGCGAGCGCGAGGTGAAGTTCGACGTGCTCGATCGCGGCCCCGGCATCACCGGCGACGGCCAGGCGCTCTTCAAGAAGTTCAACCGCGGTCAGAACGGCGACGGCGCCGACGGGCTGGGGCTGGGGCTGGCGTTGGTCAAGCGCATCGCGGAAGCGCACGGCGGCGCGGTGTGGGCCGTCGGTCGCGAGGGCGGTGGCGCGCGGGTGGGCTTCTCAGTGAAGCGTGCCTGAGTCGGCGCCCGGCGTTCCCCAGGCCTTCGCGATCGGGGCGAAGTTCTCGCGCGGGATCACGAGCGATCGATCGGGCAGGTGCGGATCGATGATCAACACGTCCGCTTGCTCGAAGGTCGCCACGTCGAGGATCGACGTCGCCAAAGCGGGCTGAATCGCGACGTCATCGACGCCCTGCCACCAGGTGGTCGCCGGCCGCTCTTCCAGGAACGCGTAGAGGACCTGGTGGCGCTCGCTGTCCACCTTGATGGCGACCCGGCCACCGCCCCCCGCCGCGCCCGGCTTCACCGCGACGAACAGGTTCGCCCCCCGCAGCGTGTTCAAGCAGGCCTCGAGGTTCGGCTGTGACTCGTCCTTGCCGAACGCTTCCAGCTTCGCGGCCAGCGCCGCGTTCACCACCGGCATCGGCGCTTCGGGCTCTTTGGGGGCCGGCTTGCAGCCGGCGAGGGCCAGCAGCACCCAGATCAGGGTTCGCATGGGCCCGGAGTTAGCACAGCGTCATTCAGACGACAGGATGTTGGCCACGCACGTTCGCTTCCCCTACGAAGTCACGCTCTGACCCGCAGCAGGAGTCACCATGCCCATCCGCTCGAACCTCCCTGGCGTCGTCGTTCCTTCCACGACGCCGAGCACGACTCCGGCGGCGACTGCGGTGACCACGCCCGCGACGCCCGCGCGCCCCGCCTCGTGGACCGGTCCCTCGGGCCCGACGCCGCGCGACGCGTTCAACGTGGTGGCGAACACGCTGCGCAACACCGGCCCCTCGAGCTTCGAGCTGGTGCCCGGCCGGTACCCTGACGCCGTGCCGCTCACCCTCGTGCTCGGCTCCATCGGCCAGTCGCCGCAGGGGCAGGCCGCCCTGGGCAAGGTGCTCGACGAGCTCAAGGGCAAGACGGGCCTCGAGGTGCCTGCGGAGCTGCGCGCCGCGGTGCTCAGCAACCCCTCCGCGCTGACGAAGGCGATGGAGGTCTCGCCCGCCCAGCTCAGCGGCGGCATCGGCGCCCTCAACGCCGCGTACCAGTCAGGGAAGATCAAGAAGGGGGAGCCGGTGAAGCAGCTGCTCCCGCAACACTTCGACCTGGGCAAGCTCGACGACGTCGACGCGCCCCGCCCGAAGCCCGAGCTGAAGGAGCTCGCCCCCGGCCTCTTCCAGGGCGATCTCCCCAGCGCGCTGTCTGATCAACAGGTCAAGCGCAACCGCGTGCTGGCCGAGGTCTTCGGGCGGCTCTCGAACAACACCTCGTTGCCCGAGGGGGAGAAGTTCTCCGTCACCCACGGCGGCCAGCAGTTCACCAAGCTCGACGACTTCGCCCGCGCGCTGCAGGCCGACGGCTACGAGGTGAACGTCAGCTTCGAGCAGCGCATCGCGAACTTCTCCAACCTGAAGACCACGGTGCCGGGCAGCAATCCCCCCAGGTACCTCGACGTGCCCGCGCCGTTGATGATCAAGACCGGGCTCAAGGGCGGCCTGGGGAAGGAAGCGGTGGTGCCCGCGGTGCACTCCGAGATGGTCATCTCGATCAAGGCGGGCCCCCAGGCGCGCGGCCCGAAGTTCGACGCGGACCTCAAGTTCTACCAGGGCGTCAGCGGCACCGGCTTCTTCCCCTGCCACCTGAACGCGGATCCCTCGTGGTGCGGCAAGTCGAAGCAGGGCGAGCTGGGCGGCGCGCAGGCGCTGCAGGCGATCTCGGTGGCCGGCGCCTTCACCGAGCTCGTCAACACCACCGCGAAAGAAAAGAACCTCTACGCCGACGGGTACGGCATCACCGGCGTGTGCAACGACTCGGTCGCGGTGGTGCAGCAGGCCGTCACCGGCCACGCCGACGCCTACCCGCTGTTGATGAAAGACGAGATCCTCTACGGCGAGCTCAAGGAGCGGCTCTCCGACGCCGACAAGGCCGACGATCCGGCCTTCAAGGCGATCCGCAAGGCGATGCGCGAGTTGCCCTCTGACGTGCGTCACAACGAGAGCCAGAAGCGCCGCGCGCTCGCCTCGCTCCCGTGGGCCGCTGGCCGGGAGCCCTTCGCGAGCTCGGAAGAGGCCCGCCGAATCCTCAGTCAATAGCCGAGGTTGGAATCAGACGACGTCGAGCTTCAGGCCCTTTTCCTTCTTCCTCAAGCCCACCGCCTCCGGGCCCTCGAGCTCCAGGCCCAGCGCGGTCTCCAGCAGGTCGAGCAGCTGCGCCCTCGAGTCGGCGTCATCGGCCGACATCAACACCAGCTCGACCGGCAAGCGCTCCTCGGCGGGCACCGGCTCAGCCTCGAGCGGCTTGCCATCAGGGCCCAGGTCTTCGACCAACAAGTCCCCATCACGGTGAATCGTGTATCGACGATGCATGATGGACGGACTGTAACCGGCTCGCGAGTGATCTACGCTGCCCGACGTGCCGGTCCCGCTCTCGCAGCTCGCCATGAAGTTCGTCGTGAACCCCAAGGACGCGGGTCCCACCGTGCCCGCGCTGCTGTGGGAGGCCCCTCCCACCGGAATGACCGAGTCCGGCCACTGGGAGATGACCAGCGGGGGCCAGGCGATGATGCGCCCGCGCGCCGGCGAGCCCCTCATCTTCATGGTGGAGAAGGGCTCGGCCACCAACAACCCCTTCGCGATGGGCGTCACCGTGGGGCGCGTCGAGAACAATGACGTGGTGGTCGATGACGGCTCGGTCTCCCGGTTCCACGCCTGGCTGCAGAAGGACGAGCGCACCCAGCAGTGGTCGCTCACCGACGCCGAGTCGAAGAACGGCACCTGGGTCGACGGGGTGCAGCTCGCCGGCAAGCAGCGGGTCACCCTGCGCGATGGCGCCAGCCTCAAGTTCGGCGAGGTGGTGATGACCTTCCACCTGCCCGACACCCTCAGGCAGCTGGTGGCCGATCGCTACAACTCGTCGGGTCAGGGATCGAAGCGGTAGCCCAGCCCTCGCACCGTCTTGAAGTGCTTCGGCTCGTCGGGGTTGGGCTCGAACTTCGCGCGGAGCTGGCTGACGAAGTTGTCCACCGTGCGCGCGGTGCCCTCGTAGCCGTAGCCCCACGCGCCTGAGAGCAGCTCCTCGCGGCTGAAGGTGTGGCCGGGGTGGGTGACGAAGTGGCCCAGCAGCTTGAATTCCTGCGCGGTGAGCTCGACGGGGGCGCCGGTGCGGCTGACCGTCTTGGCGTTCAAGTCGACCGCGGTGTCGGAGAAGCGCACCACGTTCTCGTCGCGCACCTTGCGCCGCAGCACCGCGCGAATTCGCGCCAGCAGCTCCTGCAGCCCGAAGGGCTTGACCACGTAGTCATCGGCGCCGAGGTTGAGGCCCATCACCCGATCGGTCTCCACCCCCTTGGCCGAGAGCACCACCACGGGCAGGGTGCTGCCGCGGTTTCGCAGCTCTTCCAGCACCTCGAACCCGTTCATCTGCGGGAGCATCACGTCGAGCACGAGCAGGTCGGGGCGCTCGTCGATCGCCTTCTGCAGCCCGGTGCGGCCGTCTTGCGCCTGCAACACCTCGAAGCCTTCGAAGCGCAGGCTCATCGAGAGCCCGGTGAGGATGGAGAGATCGTCTTCCACCACGAGGATCTTCGTCTTCTTGTCGGTTGGATCAGTCATTGCGCGAGGGGAAGGTGAATGCGGAAGGTACTGCCGCGACCGGGGAGACTGTCGACCGAAATCCAACCGTCGTGGGCCTGCACGATGCGCTGCGCGATCGAGAGGCCCAGGCCCGAGCCCTCGGTGTCGCGGGTGAGGAGGCTGTCCACCCGGTAGAACCGATCGAAGATCCGTTTTTGTTCCCGGCGGGGAATGCCCACCCCGTGGTCTTCGACCTCGAGCACCACGAAGTCGTCGTCGACGAGGCCGCGCAGCTCGATGCGCTTGCCGTCGTCCTTCGAATATTTGTACGCGTTCTGCAGAAGGTTCAGCAGCGCGCCGGAGAGCGCGTCGCGATCGACCTCGATCTCCCCCAGCCCGGGCTGCAGGGTGACGGTGAGGTTGGGCGGGGCGTCGATGCGCTGCGCCTTGAAGGCGCTGATCGCGGCGTCCACCAGGGCGGTGGTGGCGATGCGCTCGCGGCGGTACTGCTTCTTGCCGCTCTCGATGCGCGACCAGTCGAGCACCGACTCGATCATCCCCGAGAGGCGCGCGGTCTCCTTGCTGAGCAGGTCGAGCACCGTCTGCATCTCCACCGGGTCCTTCACCCGGTTGAGCGCGAGCATCTCGATGAACATGCGAATCGAGGTGAGCGGCGTGCGCAGCTCGTGGCTCACCAGCGAGACGAAGTCCGTCTTCAGGCGCGAGAGCCGCGCCTCGCGGTAGAGGGTGCGGCCGGTGAAGATCACCCCCAGGGCGAGGGTGATGTAGAAGAACCCGAGCAGCACGCTGTAGATCCACCGGTTGCGCGTGGACGCGGCCACCACCGGGTCCTCTCCGGTGGCCACCACCACCAGCCGGAAGTCCTGCAGGGGCGAGGGCATCAGCAGCGAGGCCAGCTCCCGCGGGGCGAGCGCGGCTTCGCGGGCTTCGGCCAGGCGGGCCACCATGCCTTCCGCCGGGGCGTCGCGCTTGACCGGCACCAACAGGAACAGGCCCTCTTCCCCCACGGGGGTGAGGGCCTCGCCGATGCCCTGCAGCAAGGTGTTCACCGCCTTGCTCGAGACCTGGGCGCCGTGCACCACCTCGCCCTGGCGCAGCGCCGCCACCAGGAAGGTGCCCTGCGGAGAGGTGAGCGAGAAGACGATGGGGCGCTCAGGCAGGGTGACGAGCTCGGTGCCCAGCGGCTTGAGGGCGGCCGCGAGCCTTCCGTCTTCCGACTTCACCTCGCCGCCCTGGGCGGTGAAGCCGACGTCGGTCAGCCGCAGCTCGCCGCGCGTCAGCACCAGCATCGGCTCGGTCGCGCGCACCTGGGCTTCGGCGAACGCCGCGGCGAGCTCGGTCTGCGCGGTGCCCAGGCGGC
>VFKJ01000877.1 GCA_009885595.1 Myxococcales bacterium
CGCACGACTCGTCGCCCGACGGCCTGGAAAAAACGCTGCGCCCCGACGCCCTGCTGCTGACGCGCACCGGCGCAGTGATGGGAACACCTCAGTACATGTCGCCCGAGGTCGCCCTCGGCCAGCCCGCGACTCGCGCCAGCGACGTGTTCGCGCTGGGGCTGATGGGCTTCGAGCTGTTGACCGGGCAGTACCCACTGGCCGAGCCGGCGTTCCTGGCAGTGCGGGCCGGGCGGCGACTGGTGCGGAGCGTGCCCGACAAAGCGCTGCCAGAGCGCGTACGGCAGGTGCTGGTGGCGGCGCTCTCCGAAGACCCCTCCGCCCGCCCCACCGCGAGCGAGGTGGAAACGGCGCTGGGCGTCAGTTTGTAGTGGCCAGAAAATCGGCGGGACCGACGTGGACCAGCGACCGTCATATCGGGCGTCAGAGTGGTGCGAAATCAGCTCTTGAGCTTGTAGCCGACGCGCAGCATCTGCCACGCGGCGACGGTGGAGCCCACCGCGAGCGAGAGCAACAGCCCCAGCCCCAGCGCGGACGTCTGCGGCAGCCCCAGCATGCCCGCGCGCAGGCCCTCGACCATGTGCACCACGGGGTTGAAGAGGCTGATGGTGCGGAAGGGCTCGGGCAGGTGCTGCACCGAGTAGAAGACGCCGCCCAGGAAGGTGAGCGGCATCATCAGGAAGGTGGGGAAGAAGTTGATCTGCTCGAACTTCTCCGCCCAGATGCCCGCGATCAACCCCAGCATCGAGAACACGTACGCGCAGAGCAGCAGGAAGAGCACGGTGCCGCCGAGGTGCACCACGTGGCCGCCGCTGAAGAGCAGCGCCACCAGCCAGGTGAGCAGCCCCACCAACAGCCCTCGCGTCATCGCGCCCGAGATGAAGCCCAGCAGCAGCTCCAGGGGGCCCAGCGGCGCCACCAGCAGGTCCACCAGGGTGCCTTGAATCTTGGTGATGAAGAACGAGCTGGACGCGTTGAGGAAGGCGTTGTTGGCGATGCCCAGGAACACCAGCCCCGGCACGATGTACTGCACGTACGGCACGCCCTCGATCTCGCTCTGCCGGCCGCCCAGCGTGTAGGCGAACACCACGAAGTAGAGCGAGGTGCCGATCAACGGCTGCAGCACCGTCTGCCCCGGCACCCGCAGGAACCGGCGCACTTCCTTCACGAAGAGCGCCTGCGCGCCGATGACGTTCACGGCCCCACCTCGCCCTTGAGCACGCGCAGCATGATGTCCTCGAGGCGGGCGGGCTGCATCGCCACGTCGGCCACCGGCAGGCCCGCGGCGAAGAGCGCGGAGAGCACCTGCGCCGAGGTCTGGGTGCCGGCATGCTCGAGGAAGTGGAGCTCGAGCTGATCTTCCGAGAGCGTGCCCGCCGCGCCCTGCGGCAGCGAGGCCACCTTCGCCCCGAAGCGCACCACCAACTGCTTCTGGCCCAGCCGCTGGATGAGCGCGGTCTTCTCCTCGAGGAGCAGGAGGCGGCCCCGGTCGATCACCCCCACGCGATCGGCGAGCTCCTGCGCCTCTTCGAGGTAGTGGGTGGTGAGCACCACCGTGGTGCCCTCGGCCTTGAGCTTGCGCACGTAGCTCCACAGATCGCGGCGCAGCTCGACGTCGACGCCCGCGGTGGGCTCGTCGAGGAAGACCAGCTTCGGGCGGTGCACCAGCGCCTTGGCGATCAGCAGGCGCCGCTTCATCCCGCCCGAGAGCGCGCGGGTCTGCGCCTCGGCCTTGGGGGTCAAAGAGAGCGCGGCCAGCAGCTCGTCGATGCGCTCGTCGTCGCGCGCCTGGCCGAAGTAGCCCTGCTGAATTCGCAACGACTCGCGCACGGTGAAGAAGGGGTCGAAGTTGATCTCCTGCGGGACCAGGCCGACGCGGTAGCGCGGGGTGATGGGGTCGACGTCGAGATCGACGCCGAAGAGGTGCACCTTGCCGCTCGTCTTGCGCACCAGCCCGCAGGCCGCGCCGATCAGGGTCGTCTTCCCTGCGCCATTGGGGCCGAGCAGCGCGAAGATCTCACCGGCCTCGATGCGCAGCGACACCCCATCGAGCGCGCGCGTCGTGCCGTACTGTTTGACGAGGCCGTCAACCTCGAGCACCGGAGCCATCGAGCGCCCTCTACGTGCAAACGGTTCAATTGGGAAACGGCGCGGCAGTCCTGTAGACCCGCGGTCCCTACCGATGAGAACGACCGCGCTGCTGCTGATCACCGTGCTGACCCTGGGCGCCGCGCCCGCACGCGCCGAGCCCCAGGTGGTCTCGCACCAGCGCGGAATGCTCACCCACCTCGGCGTGGGCCTGCTCATCAGCGGGATGTTCGGCCTCGGCCTCGGGGTGGCCGGCGCGCTCGGCTCGTCCGACGCGAGCGCTCGGCTGGGGGCGTACGGGAGCTCGCCCACGATGGCGGAGCAGCCCACGGTGACGGCGCTCCAGACGCGGTTGTTCGTCAACTCGGTGTTGGCGGGCGTGGGCCTGGTGGCCGGCGCCGTGGCGGCTGCGTTCGGCATCGGCTGCATCCTGGGTGATGCGCCGCGCCCGTCGGTGGCGTTCGTGCCGATCTCCCAGGGCGGGGTGTTCGTGCTCAGCGCCGGCTTCTGAGCGGCTTCAATTGCAGGCGTCGTCGAGGCCGCGCGCGGAGACGATGGCAGGGCCTTCCGCGGTGCCGACGCCGGCGAGGAAGCAGCCCACCTGCGCGCCCACCGAGGCCACGTCGAACACGATGAAGTGCCCCAGCTCGTACGGGGTCTGCAATTGCACCGTGCCCGCGGTGACGCCGTTCAAGTTGTTGCGCAGGGGAAACGCGGTGCTGGTGCTCTGGCCGTCGAGCCGCAGGGTGCGCGGCAGCGTGGGATCGACCTCGTCGCCCAGCAAGGTGGTGCCCAGCGCCCCGCCGATGACGGCCTGCGCCCCCGGGTGGAAGTAGCCGTCGATCAACCCCTGGGGGAGGAAGAAGGGCTTGGGCTGCTGCCCGGGGTACGGCTCGCGCGCCACGTGCCGGGCCTTCGCGCTGGGATCGGTCGAGTCCCACAGCGACTGGAAGGCGTGCAGGAGCGGGTGGGTGCGCTCGAGCACCTCGCCTTCCTTGAAGCCGATCAGCAGCTCGATGGTGGTGCGCAGGTTCACCGGGTAGGTCGTCTCGCTCGCGACCTCGATCAACTGCCCGCCGGCGCCGGAGAACACGTAGCCCTTGATGCGGGGATCCACCGTCGCCACGGGGATGCCGATGGTGGAGCCCATCGAGTGGCCCATCGCCGACAGCTTCTCCATGTTCACGCGCGCGGTGCCGCCCGCGGGTAGGGGCAGCTCGAGCGCG
>VFKJ01000988.1 GCA_009885595.1 Myxococcales bacterium
CCGGCCGGCGGCGCCAAGCCTTCTCGAAGACGAGATGGCCGTGGTGCTGCGGCGCCTGGGTGACATGCCCCTCACCGGGCGAGCGGTGCTGAACGGAATGCTGCGGGGACTGCGCCGCGCCAGCCTCGAGGACAGCCGCTACCACCTGTACTACCGCGTGCACGAGAAGCGCGGCATCGTTTGGGTGGTGCGGCTGTGGCACATGAGCCGCTCGTCTCCGAAGTTGCCGAAGCGGTGACCAGAAAAGACGCGCGAGCCCTGGGCCAAGAAAACGCAGTGGGCCCAGTCCTATCTCTCGAATCCGAACGGGATGGGGCCGTGGTCTGCGAATGTCCGAGCCCAGCCGCCACCCTGAAGTCTTGCGGCGCGACTGAAAAACGGAGCCGAAAGATTACGTTGCTCGAGAGAGTCCCGGAGCTGCGCGCGAAGGGCCAGCACGCGTGGAGCAGGCCGCGCCCCCCCTGTCTCACCGCGCCCTTCGAGCCCCTACTCGGCGTCCGCGAAGAACAGCGGGTCTCGCTGCGCGAGGAACTGGGCGATCGCCGAGTGCGCGGTGGAGTTGAGCTGCGCGAACTGCACCCCCATGCCGGGGAACGCGTCGGGCAGCTGATCGTTCACCTCGCGCACCCACTGCACCACCCCGCGCGCTTCGATCCGCTCGCCCGAGGGCAGCGAGAACGACAGATCCACCTCGGTGCCCAGCGGCAGCAGGTTGACGGTGGCGACGAACAGCCCGCCGTCGGAGATGTTCGCGGAGAAGCCGGCGAAGAAGTTGTTGTCAGAGGTGAAGTCGACCGCGGCCTGCATCTTCACGCGCGCGCTCGAGCGTTGCGGTGTCTTCGCCGCGGGCGCCGCCGACACGACCTCGGCCGCGGTGGGAACAGCGCGTGGTGGAGGAGCAGGAGGAGCCGCCATCGCCCGGGCCTGCGAAGCGGCCACCGTCTTCTCATCGGCCACCAGCTGCGAGGCGAGCTTCTGCAGCTGCCCCTTCACCGCCGACAGTTGGCCGCGCACGCGGGTGTTCAGCTCACGGCGGGCCCGCACCGCCGCCTCGCGCGCCGCCCGCACCGACCCGAAGGCCGAGTCAGGATCGAGGAACGGAGGCGCCAGCCCTGAGCGCTGGGCGATCGCCGCTTCACCTGCCTGGGCAGCCTGGCTGGCCAGCGCCGCCATCCGCCCCGAGAGCTCGGAGCGCACCTGCGCCAGGCGGTTCAGCTCTGCGTGCAGCGCGGCTTCTTCAGACTGCAGCTCGGTCTCCGCTCGACTCAGTTCCACGTCCACGTCTCGACTCCTTTGACTTCCAGGGGCTGCAAATTCATCAACGGGTACAGCAGGTTACATCACCGACAGCGCTCACGCCTCTTTGTGGCGGATCACCGCTCGGAGCAGGCGCCCTTCCGCAGAAGAGCTCACCAGCAGGTGGCCGGTGGCCTGGGCGAAGGCCTCGAGATCGCCCCCCGCGGCGGGGTCATCAGCCCACAACTCCACCTCGGGGAAGCTCCGGAGGGCCCGGGCGAGCTCGATGATCGGGGCAGGACAGGCCTTCCCCCGCGCGTCGACCAGGTGGGCTGAAACCCGAAGTCTTTCGATTTCATTCATGTCGTGCATTGCGCGACCTTCCGCGCCTTTGCTATGAGCCGCGCGCTGCATACATCCTTAAGGGAGCAAAACCACTCATGAAACCCTCAGTCATCATCGCCCTCATCGTCGGCGGTGTCGTCGGCTTTGCCGTCGGTAGCATGTTCCAGAAGCCCTCTGACGGCTCCGCGCCCGCCGCGGTCGTCGCAGGTGCACCCACTGCCGCCCCCGCGCGGCCCACCGGCGCCCCCGCGGGCGACGATGCCACCTACAAAGTTCCTCTCGACGAGTCGCCCATCCGCGGTCCGGCCAGCGCCCTCGTCACCATCGTCGAGTTCTCCGATTACCAGTGCCCGTTCTGCTCGCGCGCCCACAACACCATCGTGGAGTTGGAGAAGCAGTACGAGGGGAAGATTCGCGTCGCGATGAAGCAGCACCCGCTCGACTTCCACCCGAACGCCAAGCCCGCGGCCCTCGCCGCGCTCTCCGCCGGTGAGCAGGGCAAGTACTGGGAGATGCACGACAAGATCTTCGCCAACCAGCAGAACCTCGACGCGAACACCTTCGAGGGCTACGCCAAGGCGCTCGGCCTCAACGTCGAGAAGTGGAAGGCCGACCAGCAGTCGCCGAAGTTCCAGTCGATGATCGCCAAGGACACCGCGCTGGCGATGCAGATCGGCGCCACCGGCACCCCGGCGTTCTTCATCAACGGCAAGAAGGTCTCCGGCGCGCAGCCGATCGACAACTTCAAGCGCGTGATCGACGCCGAGCTCGCCCGTGCCCAGGAGATGGTCAAGGGCGGCACCCCGGCCGATCAGGTCTACGCCAAGGTGATCGCCACCGGCGTGTCCGCGCCGGCGCCCGCGCCCCAGCAGCCCAACCAGCCGGCGGCGCCTGCGCCCGCGGCGATCCGCAAGATCGACTTCCCGTCCGACTCGCCCCAGAAGGGCGGCAAGGCCGGCGCCAAGGCGACCATCGTGATCTGGTCCGACTTCCAGTGCCCGTTCTGCTCCCGCGTGGTGCCCACCCTCAAGCAGATCGAGGACACCTACGGCGACAACGTGAAGATGGTCTTCCGCAACCAGCCCCTGCCCTTCCACAACAACGCCAAGGGCGCCGCGGAGGCCAGCATGGCCGCCAACGAGCAGGGCAAGTTCTGGCAGATGCACGACAAGATGTTCGCCAACCAGCAGGCGCTCGATCGCGCGTCGCTGGAGCGCTACGCGCAGGAGCTCGGCCTGGACGTGGGCAAGTTCAAGGCCGCGCTCGACTCCGGCAAGTTCACCAAGCGCGTCGAGGAAGACTCGGCGGCGGGCATGGCGGTGGGCGCCAACGGCACCCCGACCTTCTTCATCAACGGTCGCGAGTTCGTCGGGGCGCAGCCCTTCGAGGCCTTCAAGAACGTGATCGACGAGGAGATCAAGAAGGCCGACGCCCTGATGGCCAAGGGCATCAAGCAGCAGGATCTCTACGCCGAGTTCATGAAGGAAGCCGGCAAGGCGCCGCCCCCGCAGGCTGCGGGCGTTCCCGAGGCCGCCAAGGTCGTCACCGACCTGAACATCACCGGCGCGCCGGTGAAGGGCCCGAAGAACGCGCCGGTCACCATCGTGGTGTTCTCCGACTTCCAGTGCCCGTTCTGCTCGCGCGTGGTGCCCACCCTGCACGACCTCGAGAAGCAGTACGAGGGCAAGATCAAGATCGTCTTCAAGAACCAGCCGCTGCCCTTCCACAACAACGCCAAGGGCGCTGCCGCGGCCGGCATGGCGGCCAACGAGCAGGGCAAGTTCTGGGAGATGCACGACAAGATGTTCGCCAACCAGCAGGCGCTCGATCGCCCCTCGCTGGAGCGCTACGCGCAGGAGCTCGGCCTCGACGTGGGCAAGTTCAAGGCCGCGCTCGATTCCAACAAGTACGACGCGTACATCACCGCTGACTCGGCCGAGGGCATGCGGGTCGGCGCCAACGGCACCCCGACGTTCTTCATCAACGGCCGCCAGATCGTCGGCGCGCAGCCGATCGACGCGTTCAAGGTGGTCATCGACGACGAGCTGAAGAAGAAGAAGTAACCACCTTCGGTGCTTTGAAAAAAACGGCCGTCGCTCCTGTGTGGGAGCGACGGCCGCTCTGTTTTCTACCGACCCGCCCTTCAAGCTGCGGGAGCGAAGTCCATCCCCCCCGGGACAGCCCCGCTCCAGCCTTCGAAGTCCGTTTGCTGCGCGGCGCCCCTGTGCAACCCCGGTGCCCTCGGGTCTTGAACGCGATCTCACGGGTTTCGACGAGCAGAATGTCTACTTCACTTGAATTCCTGCGACGGAGTGTCCAATCGAGTTGACTGCGTGGACTTGAGCCGTGGCGGAAAAGCTTCGCGCTAAGCTGAGCGCCATGCGGATGGTGGCGAGTGGGGAGGAAAGGGAACTTTTCTGGGAGCTGACGTCGTGGCCCCTGACGCATGAGACCGGAGCCTGGCTGGAGCGGATCGTCGCTCGCCTGGCCGAGCTGGTGAACGCGGAGCGTGGCTACCTCGAGATCTACCGCAAGGACGGCCAGACGCTGACGGTGTCGTTCCGCTGCACCAGCGAGCAGGAAGCGGAGATCAGCGGCGTCGCCTCGCGGGGCATCATCGCCTCGGCGATCGCCTCGGGCCAGACGGTGCACACGCCCTTCGCGCTGCTCGACGCCCGCTTCGGCAAGCAGCCCTCGGTGCAGGAGCAGCGGCTGGAAGCGGTGCTGTGCGCGCCGCTGTCGGGCTCGCAGGTAGGCGTGCTCTACCTCGAGGGGCAGCGCGGCAAGGGGCCCTTCTCCCCCTCGCAGATCGACGTGACTGAGCACGTGGCGCAGTTCCTGGGGCCGGTGCTCGAGACGCGCGCCCCGTACGAGTTCCAGGCGTCCAGCGATCCCACCGCGCCCCTGCGCAAGCAGCTGCGGCTCGAGGGGCTGGCGGGCCGCAGCCACGCGCTGGCCGGCATCTTCGAGCAGCTGGCGCTGGTGGCCCCGCTCGACATCACCGTGCTGCTCACCGGCGAGTCGGGCACGGGCAAGACGCAGCTGGCGCGCGCCATTCACGAGAACTCCCCGCGCAAGGACGGCCCCTTCGTCGAGCTCAGCTGCGCCGCCATTCCCGAGACGCTGTTCGAGAGCGAGCTGTTCGGCACCCGCGAAGGCGCCTTCACCGGCGCGCGCCAGCTGGGCGGCAAGGTGGCGGCGGCCGACGGGGGCACCCTGTTCCTCGACGAGGTCGACGAGCTGACGGCGGGCGCGCAGGCGAAGCTGCTGC
>VFKJ01000614.1 GCA_009885595.1 Myxococcales bacterium
CGGAGGGAAGCAGCGCCAGGATCTCGGCGGCCCGCTGCGCCCGCTGGGTGGGCTCGAGCCCAGTGGCCGCGTCGAGGCAGGCGCGCGCGGGCGCCTCGGGATTCGCCGCGTGCTCCACCACGCACTTCAGCTGCGCGCAGGGCTCACGCTCGTCGCACATCGAGTCGGGAATTTCCGGCGCCTGGCCCATCGACTCGGGGAGCTCGGCCTTCAGCTTCGCGCGCTCGGCGTCGTCGCGTCTCTCGGCGCTGGCGGCGGTGCCTCGCCGATTCACGCGCGTGCGCGCTTCCGCCAGCAGCGGCTCGAGGGGACCTACCTCGGCGCCCAGCGATACGGTGAGCAGCGCGCCCAGCTCTTCCTGCTGGTAGGTCGCGCTCAGGGCATCGAGTTCCTGCTGCACCGCCTCGACGCCGCGAGCCTCCCTCAGCGCGAGCAGCCCCGAGATGACGTGGCGAGCGCAGGTGCGTCGCGCGGTGTTCAGTCGCGAGGCCTCCCGCACCAGGGTGTCGCCCGGGGCGTCGGCGAGCAAGGTGTCGAGCTGGCGTCTGACCTGCTCGTCGAACTCGGCGAAGTTCTCGCAGGTGGCCGCGTCGCGCTGCAGCTGCGCCGAGGTGGTCGCGCAGCCGCCCAGCAGGCAAGTACAGAGGAGGAGCGCGCGCACGAGAGTCCATCCTGCCAGCGCCGCGAGAAATGACGACCTCGGGGCTGACGTCGTGATGGAATCACCGCCTTCATGAAGGTCGGTGACTGCCCCTCATGCCGTGCCCCCGTGGAGTTCCGCCCCGGCGGTGGGCAGATCAAGGTCTGTGAGTACTGCCAGACGGTCGTCTTCCGCGGCGAGGTCGCGCTGGAGTCGTGGGGCAAGGTCGCGCAGCTCGTCGACACCGAGTCGCCGCTCAAGGTCGGGCTCGGCGGCCGCTACTCCGGCACCCCCTTCACCATCGCCGGCCGCCTTCAGAAGTCGAACCCCACCGGCACCTGGGACGAGTGGTACCTCGAGTTCGAAGACGAGCGGCAGGGCTGGCTGGCGGAGTCCGAAGGCGAGTGGAAGCTGCTCTTCCCGCTCACCAACGTGGCGGTCCCGAAGGTTTCGCAGCTCGAGGTGCTCGGCGCCTTCACGCTGCGAGACAAGACCTTCATCGTCGAAGAGAAGAACCAGGCCGAGACGGTGTCCGCCGAAGGGCAGCTGCCCGACTTCAATCGCAAGCACGCCTACGTCGACGCCACCGGACCCAAAGGGGTGTTCTGCACCCTCGACGAAGCAGGCGAGACCACCGAGGCCTTCGTGGGGAGCTTCGTCACGCTCCAGGCGATGGGGTTCGACCCTTCCGAGCTCGAGCCCACGCCCAAACGCGCGGCGCTGAGCCAGGCGCGCTGCACCCAGTGCAACGGCCCGCTCGAGCTCAAGGCGCCCGATGCCGCCAAGCGCGTGGCCTGCCCGTACTGCGGCGCGCTGTTGCAGGTGCAGGGTGGGGTGCTGGAGTTCCTCGAGCTGCTGGAGAAGCCTCCCTACGCGCCGATCATTCCGCTGGGCGCGGTGGGCAAGCTGCACGATCCCACGGTGGAGAAGCCGCAAGGTCCTCCGCCCGAGTGGACCTGCCTCGCGTTCCTGGTGCGCAGCTGTGAGGTCGAAGGCACGCGGTTCCCGTGGGACGAGTTTCTCCTCTGGAACAAGACCGAAGGCTTTCGCTGGCTGATGCACAGCGCCGGTCACTGGACCTGGCTGCGCCCGATCCCCGCGGGAGAGGTCGCGCTCTCGTTCCGCAGCGCGAAGTACGGGGCTGAGACCTTCCGCGGCTACCAGGAGGTCTTCGCCGGCACCGACTACGTCGCGGGCGAGTGCTACTGGCAGGTGAGCGCCGGCGAGCGCGCGAGGGCCCGCGAGTTCATCGCGCCCCCCAGGAGCATCAACGTCGACGAGACCGCCACCGAGGCGACCTTCACGCTGGGGGTGATGATCGAAGGCGAGCTCGTCGCCAGGACCTTCGGCCTCGAGCAGAAGCTCAACCCCGCGGTGGGCGTCGCGCCCGCGCAGGTGAACCCCTTCTCCGCCAGGGCGAGCGAGGCGTGGGCCTGGTCCGCCCTCTGGGGCGTGGCGCTGCTGGGGTTGATGATCGCCTTCTCCGCGCTGGGCACCACCGAGCAGTATTACGCGGGGACCTACTCCGCGCCGCCCGGGGCCACGCCTGGTAGCCCGGAGTCGCAGCGCTTCAGCGAGCCCTTCGAGGTGAAGAAGTCGGTGCCACTCGAGGTGAAGGTGAACGCGCCCGGGCTCTCGAACAACTGGCTGGGCGTCTCCATCGACCTGGTGAACGAGAAGACCAACGAGGTGATCGCCGTGTACGCGGAGCCCAGCTACTACTCCGGCACGTCCGACGGGGAGAGCTGGTCCGAAGGCAGCCACGAAGAGACGAAGTCGACCGACGTGGTGGAGGCGGGCACCTACGTGCTGCGCACCACGCCCAGCTTCGAGCCCTCGCGCGCGACGGACTATGGGGTGACGGTGTCGGCTGACGACGGCGCGGGGATGGCGTGCCCCTTCTTCATGTTCCTCATGCTGCTGCTCGCGCCCATCTATTTCTCACTGCGCGCCAACGCCTTCGAGACCGCCAAGTGGAATGATGCGGTGTTCCAGTCTTCACCTGGCGTGAGCACTTTCCCCTACGCGAAGAACGACGATGACGACGACTGACGGGAGGACGCCATGAAGTACTTCGGAGGCATTCTGGTGCTGGCCTATGCGGCCCTGCACACGCTGCGCATGGACAGGTTTCCTGACGAGGAGCGTGGCGAGCTGCCGGCCTCGGTCCGCATGGCGCCCGGTGGCATCTTGAGCTGGCACGCCGGTTTCATGGGAGGCAAGTGATGCTGAACCTCGACGCACTCATCCAGGGCGCAGTCGCCTCGTTGCTGTTCTCCGTCATCGGCATTCTGGTGTTCGTGGCGGGCTTCTTCGTGGTGAGGAAGCTGCTGCCCTTCGACGTGCACAAGGAGCTGGAGGTCGACCAGAACGTCGCGGTGGGCCTGGTGGTCGCCAGCTTCATCCTCGGGCTGGCCTTCATCGTGGGCATGTCGATTCACGGGTAGCCCATGCTCGACTTCTACTTCGACTTCGCCAGCCCCTATTCCTACGTCGGCGCGATGCGGGTCGAGGCGCTCTGTACGAATGCCGGGCTGCCGATGCGCTGGCGGCCGTTTCTGCTGGGGCCGATCTTCACCGCGCAGCAGGGCCTCGAGGACTCGCCCTTCAACGCCCAGCCGGTGAAGGGGCAGTACATGTGGCGAGACGTCGAGCGGCTCTGCGCGAAGCACGGCTACCCCTTCAAGAAGCCCGACTCGTTCCCGCAGCGCAGCATCCTCGCGGCGCGGGCGGCCTGCGTGGCGCTGGAGAAGCCGTGGTGCGGCGACTTCATTCGCGGCGTGTTCATGGCGAACTTCGGGCTGGGCAAAGACATCGCCTCGCCGTCGACCCTGGGTGACGTGCTCTCGAGCCTGGGCGTCGATCCGGCGACCATCCTTCCGCAAGCCGAGCAGGATCCAGTGAAGCGGCTCCTGCGCGCGTTCACCGACGAGGCGATCGCGTTGGGCGTGTTCGGCGCTCCCAACGCGGTGATCGGCAAGGAGCTCTTCTTCGGCCAGGACCGCCTGGAGGACGCGATCGGCTGGGCGAGGGCCCACCAGTCCACCAAGCTCCACTGATCGTCTCCGGCGGTGGTCTCCCGGCGCGCTCCACTGCGCGCTCTCATGTCGCGAGATTCCCCTCGGAGAACGCGTGCATGAGGCCACCCGGCAAGCGAGCTGCAACGTCGCTCCGTCATGATCTACGTGATGGAGTGCGGGCCCATCCTTCAAGGAGCGCTCGAGACCTGGGTGGTGTTCTCGTTGGACCTCTCGACCAGCGGCGTGACGTGCCACATCGCGTCGCGGCGTGACGACGCGCGCAAGGCGACCGCGGCTGAGCTGTCCGGCGCCACGGTGAGCTGCTGCGCTTCGCTGAGCACCTTCGGGCGTCCCTTCGGTTGGCGGGTGAAGCCGACGCCCGAGCGGGTGCGCGACCTCGCCTGCGTGATGATGGTGGGCATCGAACACCAGACCGCCCTGGGGCCGCTCGCCTTCAGCCCGCTGACCGAAGCGTGGCTGCGCGCCTGCGCGGGCTTCCTCGACACCGCGCCCTGGAGGCGCCTCACCGCGCATGACGGCATCGACGCGCACTTCGAGGGCCGCAACCCGGGCAGCCGGGTGCTGGTGGTGACGGGCTCCGGGCGCTTGCCGCCGGGCCTGGTGATGCTGCCGGATCGCGCCGCCTTCGAGCGTGCGCAGACCGCGGGGCTGCACGAGCTGGAAGACGCCATCATCCTCACGCTGGGCAGGGAGGCGAGCGCCACCAGCACCGCCCTGCAACGCAACTACGGGTTTGGGTTTCACCCGCTGCTGCTGCGCCTCGAGAAGGGCAAGTTCGGGCGGCTCTCGCAGGAGGACTTCAAGCTGCTGATCGCCGCGATCTGCGCGATGACCTCGTACGGCACGGGCAGGCCCTTCGGTCACGCCACCGTGGAAGACGTCGAGGCCACGGTGATGCCGTGGGGGCCCACGCCCAGCGCGACGCTCAACTGATACTCCCTCTCCCCCGGGGGGGAGGGTCGGGGTGAGGGGAAAACCTGAACGGCGATCTCCCTCGACGTCTCGAGGTGCGCACGGCAGGCTGCGCGGCGCAGTCATCCACTCGAGGGGACCCCATGAAGAACGTGTTCGTCGCAGCGGTGTTGTCGGTGTCGTTCGTCGCATTCTCGGCCGAGCCCGAGCTCAAGCCCGCGCAGGAGGAGGCCAAGGGCAAGTCCGACGAGGCGCTCGAGGAGTCGCTCAAGGGCCTCAACGAGAAGTGCGGCACGAAGATCGCCGCGGTGAAGACCGACTACGAGAACTTCAAGGAGGCCGACTGGTCGGGCACCGCCTTCTACAGCTGGTGCCCCACTGCCATCGACGCCGTCACCGCGATGTGCGCCGACCGCCCGGCCTACAAGAAGGCGCTGGGCAAGAAGCTCACGGGCATCTCCTGCCTGTTCGCCGGCGTGAAGCCCAAGGACAAGAAGGACGGCTCGAACGAGTACACCCTGCGCAACATGTCCTTCGAGAAGGGCGTCTTCACCTTCCGCATCGAGAAGGACGAATCGAACATCTCCGACAACGCCAAGGCCACCTTCGAGAAGGCGCTGAACTGAGCATGCGCTGCGCCGGCGCGCTCGCGGGGTTGTGCCTGCTCTCCCTCGCGGCAGAGGCGAAGGAGCCGGCGACGCTGGGCGACCTCGAGGTGCTCCTTCAGAAGGGGGCCTTCGCCGAGTTGCTGGAGCGCGCGGAGGACGTGGCGCCAGCGTCACGCACCGACGCGTGGAAGAACCTGGTGACGGGGGCGGCGGTCGCGGTGGTCAAGTCCACCGCGGTGACCAAGGACCCGTTCGCTCCCGCGCTGGAGGCCGACGTGCTGCTGAAACGGCACATCTTCCTCGCGGAGCGGCAGCCCTTCCTCGCGGCGCGCGACGGCGCGGTGCTCGGTGCGGCCCAGCGCTGCTTCAAGGAGGCCGACGGCGAGCCCTGCTGGAAGACGCTCGCCGTCTTCGAGCCCACCCTGACGCCGCCAGGCAGCCTGGACCTGGGGAAGGCGCTGCGAAGGAACGGCGCGCTGCCTGCGCGGGTGACGTCGCTCTACGCGAAGGCCGCCGCCAAAGATCCCGCCGCCTGCAAGGACGCCGACGTGCAGGACGTGCTGGTGGCGTCCCTCGATGGGCCGGTGGAAGGAGCTCCTGCCGTCTCGGCCCGTTCGGTCGCGTTCACCGTTTGCTGGGCCGCGCTCTCGCCGAAGCTCAAGGCCGCGATGGTGGGCGCCTCGTCGTACCGCCTGCGCAACGCCTGCAAGCCGCTGCGCGAGAAGAAGGCGCTGACCGCGTTGCAGGAAGATCTCTGCCAGGACGAAGAGCAGTAATCAGCCCGGCGACCTGCACGCCTCCTGGACGGCCTGCATCAGCCGCGCGCAGTCTTGATCCTGCGGGCGGCCCTTCGCGAGGCAGCGGTCGATGGCCCAGGTCGCCGACTGCACCAGCTCGCTCCGGGGCGGCACGCCGGCACAGAACGCGTCGGGACGCTTCGCCTTCTCCAGGCACGCCTCGAGGAAGAGCTTGTGCTCGGCCTGGTCGACGATGCCGCTGCGCTCCTGCAGCCGGCGCAGGCCTTCGTCCACGCACTCTTCGGCGTCGTGTTCGTACGCGAACGCAGACCCTTCCCCCTTCGCGCGGTCCCCGACGTCCTTGAGCCTGTCCTTGTTCTGGTTGAACCACCAATACGCGCCCGCGCTGCAGACGCCGCACAGCATCAACCCCACCGCGAGCACCACCAGCACGACCTTGAGCCACTTCGGCATGCGGACACTCTATGCTCCCGGAATGGCCGACACGCTGACGCTCAAGTGGCAGCTGCTCACCTGGTTGTCCTCTCTGACGCGGCCGAAGGTCGGCACCCCCATCGCCGAG
>VFKJ01001160.1 GCA_009885595.1 Myxococcales bacterium
CAGGCTCGGTGGTCTTCGACGGCGCCATGGTGCACCGCACGGTGGTGGGCGCGGTCAACTTCACCTTCAGCGCGGGGGGCAGCTGCGGCACTACCACCGTGTGCGGCTACGTCCCCGGGCTGTTGACCTCGTACGGCATCACCGGGACCTGCGGGTGGTGGGCGCAGAGTGCGTCTGCCAGCTCACCTTCGACATCGGGCAGAGCGGCTCGCAGAGCTACACCTATTCGAGCGGCGTGCTCACCGTGCAGAGCGCGGACGGCGGCGCTCCCGACACCTACGACAGCTGCATCACCGGCTCGACGCTGCGGTACCGCGAGACGACCGACGGCGGGATCCCCGGCGTCTTCTCCCTGACGAAGTAAGCAACTCTGGAGTGACCCATGCTGTGGATGTCTCTGGTCGTCTCCGCGGTCACCGCCGCGGATCCCTGTGAAGCCCCTCGCGTTCGCGACACCGCACCCCTGGTGGCCGCGATGGCGCAGGACAAGGTGCTGGGCCTCACCTTCACCAAGACGGCGGGCGTCTGCGCCGAGCGGGGCGAGGCGTGCGATCAGGTGCGCCTCGAGTGCGCCACCATGCTCACCCAGACCATCCAGAAGCAGGTGGGCTTCGACGAGGGCCAGTGGCTGCGCGACATGCTGCTGCCCTACAACGGGGGCAGCTACCCGATGACGCGCACCTTCGGCGCGGCCACCATCGCGTCCGATGCGTCGTGCAACGTCGACGTGCCCACGCTCACCGCGGCCGCCCAGCGACGCATGGTGCAGGCGGCTCGGCGCGACACCATCTTCCAGGAGTACCAGCTCTACGCGCGGTGGACGCAGACGCAGCTGCAGAAGTGCAAGGAGCGCGTGGCCGCCGACGAGGTGAAGTCGGCGCAGGCGAAGGCGGAGTCTGAACGGCTCGCGGCCACCTCGGCCGCGCTGACCGCTGCCGAGGCGCTCAAGCTCAAGCAGGCGCAGGACGCCGCGAACGCGAAGGCCGCGGCAGAGAAGCAGGCGCGCGAGGCCGCCGAGGCCGAGGTGCGCCGCCAGAAGGACCAGAAGGAGCTGGCCGAGCGCGAGGTGAAGAAGCGCGACGAGGCCGAGCTGCGCGCCCGCGATGAGCGCGAGCAGGAGCGCCGCGCCGTCGAAGCCCGCGCGCTCAAGGCCGAAGAGGAGCGCAAGAAGGAACGCGCCGAGACCGAGGAGACGCGCAAGAAGGAGCGCGCCGAGGCCGAGGTCGCGCGCCAGAAGGAGAAGGAGCTCGCCGAGGCGAAGGCGAAGCAGGAGAAGGAAGAGGCCGAGCGCGCCCAGAAGGAAGCCGAGGAGAAGCGCCTCGTCACCGACCGCGACACCAAGCTGGCCCAGGCCCGTCAGACGAAGGCGCGGCTCGTCAGCGACGCCGAGGCCAACTTCAAGCGCGCGAAGGACGAAGAGGCGCTCAAGAAGCAGGCGGCCCTCGACGCGGTCAGCTCCAGCCCCGCGATCGCCCAGGCCGCCATCGCCGAGGCCGCGCAGGCCGAAAAGAACCGCATCGAGGCAGAGAAGCAGCTCTTCTCGGCGCGGCAGCGCGCCGACGCCATCGTGATCGACGATTCCTTCGAGCGACCGGCGGGTTCCATCTTGATCGCGGGCGGCGGCGGCGCGATCGACACCGGCGCGTTCCTGGGCGTGATGACCGCGGTGCACTTCGGCTTCTGGGGCACCGCGCCGCCGGATGGCATGGCCTCGGGCTTCGAGCTGCGGTTGTGGGGCCGGTACTCGGGGAGCATCGTGGGCCCCGCCAGCTCAGCCGTCGATTCGCTGCTCACCGCGCGCTACTTCTTCGGCAGCGTGGCGGTGGGGCTCGCAGGTGAGCTGCGCGTCTTCGATCCCGCGACCTCGACCGCCACTGCGCCCGCGGCCGTGCGTGGAGGGGTGGGCCCGGCGCTCGCGGTCGCCTTCGTGGACAACCACGAGGCCCGCGTCGTCCTGGGGGTGAACTACCTGCCGCTGGGGAACCAGATCGACGCGCTGCGGTTCGTCGGCGATCTCGAGGTCAGCTACAAGTTCTTCACCTTCCACGTGAACGGCGGCACCGCGACCAAGCTCGCGGGCGGCCTGGCCTGGCAGGTAGGGGCCTTCGCCGGCGTCCGCGCTTCCTGGTGAGGGTCGATTTCGCGCCTGCCCCGCTTTGAGATAGGGGGCTCACGCGATGAAGACGCACCCCCATCCCTTCCTGCCCGTTTGCCGCGCCGACCTGAAGGCGCGCGGCTGGGATCAGTGCGACATCGTGATCGTCAGCGGCGACGCCTACGTCGATCACCCCGCGTTCGGCCCGCCGCTGATCGCCCGCTTCCTCGAGGGGCGCGGGTTCAAGGTGGGGCTGATCTCTCAGCCTGACTGGCACTCCGCGGAGCCGTTCAAGGAGCTGGGCAAGCCGCGCCTCTTCTTCGGGGTCGCCGCCGGCAACATGGACTCGATGCTCAACCGGCTGACGGCCCAGAAGAAGAACCGGAGCGAAGATCAGTACTCGCCCGGCGGGCGAACCGGCTGCCGACCCGATCGCGCCACCATCGTCTACGCGCAGCGCTGCCGCGAGGCGTACCCCGGGGTGCCGGTGGTGCTGGGAGGCATCGAGGCCTCGCTGCGCCGCATCGCGCACTTCGATTACTGGAGCGACAAGCTGCGCAAGTCGATCCTCCTCGACGCCAAGGCCGACCTGCTGGTCTTCGGCATGGGCGAGCGGCCCATCTGGGAGATCGCCGATCGCCTCCACCGCGGCGAGAAGGTCAGCCAGCTGCACGACATTCGCGGCACCGCCTTCCTCATGAACAACGAGGAGACGAAGCGCCACGAGGCCGATCCCGCGCAGCAGGTGAGCGATCGCAAGACGGTGGTGCTGCCCAGCTTCGAGGCCGTCGCCGCCGATCCCGCAGCGTTCGCCCGCATGACCGGCGCGTTCCAGCGCGAGACCAACCCCGGCAACGCGCGCCCGCTGGTGCAGCGTCACGGCGACCGCGGCGTGTACTTCAACCCGCCCGCGTTCCCGCTGGGCAGCGGGGAAGGGGACACCTCGCAGGGCCTCACCAACGTCGCGATGGACGAGCTGTACGATCTGCCGTTCAACCGCGCGGTGCACCCGATGTACGGCGACGACGGCGTGCCCGCGTTCGAGATCGTCAAGCACTCGGTGGTGCTGATGCGCGGCTGCTTTGGCGGCTGCACCTTCTGCTCGATCACCGAGCACGAGGGGCGGGTGATTCAGAACCGCTCGGCCCAAAGCGTGCTGCGCGAGATCCGCGCGATGCGCCGCATGGGCGACTTCCGCGGCACCGTCACCGATCTCGGCGGCCCCACCGCCAACATGTACCAGCTCAAGTGCAAGTCGGAGGCGATCGAAGCGAAGTGCCGCAAGCTCTCCTGCGTGTACCCTGGCGTCTGCGAGAACCTCGGCACCGATCACGGGCCGCTGATCGAGCTGATGCGCGAGGTGAAGAAGGAAGAGGGCGTGAAGCACGTCTTCATCGCTTCGGGCGTCCGGTACGATCTCGCCGAGCTGAGCCCTGCGTACGTGAAGGAGCTGGCGAGCTTCCACACCGGCGGCCAGCTCTCGGTGGCGCCCGAGCACGTCAGCCCGCGCGTGCTGGAGAAGATGAAGAAGCCCGGCATCGCCGCCTACGAGCGCTTCCAGGAGATGTTCGCCTGCGAGTCGAAGGCCGCCGGCAAGGAGCAGTACGACATTCCGTACTTCATCTCAGGGCACCCGGGCTCGACCCTGGAGGACATGATCGAGCTGGCGCTCTGGCTCAAGCAGAGCGGCCGCCGGCCGCGCCAGGTGCAGGACTTCATCCCCACGCCGATGTCGGTGGCCGCCTGCATGTACTTCACCGGGATCGACCCCCTGAAGATGGAGCCGGTGTTCGTCGCGAAGGGCCTCAAGGAGAAGCGGCTGCAGAAGGCGCTGATCCTCTACTGGAACCCGGAGCACTGGGACGACGTGCGCGAGGCCCTGCAGTTGGCCGGTCGCGAAGATCTGATCGGCCGCGGACCTTCGTGCCTGGTGCCCGCGCAGACCGGCGCCGAGCGCGACCGGCTCAGCAAGCGTCTCCCTCTCCCCCGCGGGGGAGAGGGTCGGGGAGGGGGCTGACGGTCCCTCGCGAGGATCACTCGACCCGGAACTCG
>VFKJ01000215.1 GCA_009885595.1 Myxococcales bacterium
CGAGGTAGGCTGGCCTCTCCCATGAGCGAGCCCATCGATCGAGTCAACGCGCTGAAGACCATTCCCCTGCTCGCGGGGCTGCCCCACGGCGACATCGAGCAACTGGCGAAGAAGGTGAGCGAGGTGCGCCACTCGCAGGGGAGCGAGATCATCAAGGAAGGCACCTCGGGCTCGTCGGTCTTCCTGATCGTCGAGGGCGTCTGCGAGGTGCGCCGGGGGGCCAACCGCATTCGCGAGCTCAAGGCGGGGGAGTTCTTCGGGGAGATCTCCATTCTGGATCCCGCGCCGCGCACGGCGACGGTGCGCGCGATGGAGAACTCCATCTTGCTGGTGCTGGAAGGGTACGACTTCCGCACGGCGCTCAAGTCGAGCATGCAGATGTCGCAGCGGTTGATCACCGTGCTCGCCGAGCGGCTGCGGCAGATGACCGACGAGTTCGCGCCGCGCGCGCGGATCTAGCCAGGCGCCGCAGTTCGGGCAGGACCGGAGGGGTGGGGTGGCGTAACCCCCATGAAAAGGCTCAACCACCGCGGCCCTTGGGTAGTAAGGCGGCTCGTCATGTCTTCGGAGTTGGAGCGGGAAATCAGTCGCCGGCGCACGTTCGCGATCATCTCGCACCCTGACGCCGGGAAGACCACGTTGACGGAGAAGCTGCTGCTGTACGGCGGCGCGATCCACCTCGCCGGGAGCGTGAAGGCCAGGCGCGCCAAGCGCTACGCCACGTCTGACTGGATGGCGATCGAGAAGGAACGCGGCATCTCGGTCACCTCGTCGGTGCTGCAGTTCAACTACCGCGACCACGCGGTGAACCTGCTCGATACCCCGGGCCACCAGGACTTCAGCGAAGACACCTACCGCACGCTCTCGGCGGCGGACTCCGCGGTGATGCTCATCGACGCGGCCAAGGGCGTCGAGCCGCAGACCATCAAGCTCTTCAAGGTCTGCAAGCTGCGCGGCATTCCCATCTTCACCTTCGCCAACAAGCTCGACCGCTACGGCCGC
>VFKJ01001148.1 GCA_009885595.1 Myxococcales bacterium
GGGTCGAGCGAGCCGGTGAAGTCGTTGTTCGGCACGCCCCCATCGAGCCCACCGAGCGCTGCCGGCCGCAGCTTCGGACTGGGCGTGAGCGGCGCGGGCAGCGGACCTTCGGCCAGGAGCACCGCGCGTTCGGCATCGGCCCGCTCGCCCCCGAGCAGGCCCATCACCTGCAAAGGCTCGAGCGCGGGGGCGGTGGAGAAGATCAGGCCCGCGAGGCCCACCAGGGTGGCGGCGGCCTCCCGCTGGCATCCGGTGGTGGAGACGGAGATCGTCCCGGCGAGCGCACCGCCGCCGCACCCCTTTCGATCCACGGCGGTGGTCAACGCGGGTGGCGCCGTGAGCGTTCGGGGGACGAACACCGCGGGGTGGAGCGCGAGGGGCAGGGTGACCAGGCCCCCGCTGCCCTCGTTCACCAGGACCACGCTGGCACCGACCTGCGTGAGGGTGAGCTCGAGCTCGGCGCTGAGGTCGGCCTCGCTTGGGGGCAGCAGCGCCGCCCGCACCCCCGCATCGGCGGCGAACCGAAGCGCGGCCGGTAGAGAAGGACCGCCCGCGACGATGGGCAGCAGGGTGCAGTCGGGGCACACGCCCACCCCCGAAAGCCCATCACCGACCGGCGCGGCGAGCTGGCGCCAGGCCTCGCGGCCCGCGTCGCGCACACTCGCGACGGGCGCGTCGCGAACGAAGTCCCACCCGCAGAGATCGTCCACCCGGCCGTTGTCGTCGGAGTCGACGCCGTCGCTGCGCGCCGCGATCACATCTTCGAGATCGAGCGCGCCGTTCGCGTTCACGTCGGGCACCGCGGCCGCCGCGAAGTCACCGACGTCGAGCCGGCCGTCGCCGTTCACGTCGCCCGCATCGGGGAACTCGCCCGGGTTGAGCCGCCAGGCGCGCGCCAGCACGGGGTCGCTCAGGTCCTGAGCGCCGGCGATGATGGTCAGCACGATCTGGGGGCTGCCCCGGGTGATGCTCCAGGCCCGATCGACGCGCAGGCCCACGCCCGCCTCGAGCTCGGCCGCGCCCACGGACCAGCCGGGGGGCACGAACGAGACCAGCGGCCAGGCGGAGCTCCACTCGGGCTCCTGCGGCCAGTTCGCTGGATCGGCGTATTCCGCCGCGCCCGCGTCGCGCGGCAGCGGCCACGCGGACAACATCAACGCCAGCACCAGACTCGACACGCGTGCCACCCTACAACGTCGGGTATATCTGCTGAGTGATGAAGCTCTTTTCGTCCATCCAGGAAGCGGCTGACGGTTCTCTTCGGGGCTGCTCGATCTGTCTGGGGAACTTCGATGGCGTGCACCTCGGGCACCAGGCGTTGTTCGCCGAGGCCGGCAAGCACGGGCCTCTGGTGGTGCTCACCTTCCACCCTCACCCCGGCAAGGTGCTGCAGCCCCAGCTCGCGCCGCGCCTGATCCTCTCGCAGGCGCGCAAGCTCGAGCTGCTCGAGGTTCATGGGGTCGGCGCGGCGATCGTTCAGCCCTTCTCGATGGAATACGCCCGCACCTCGCCCGAGGCGTTCGAGTCATCGTTGCTCGACGGCGTGGGCGCGCGCACCGTGGTGGTGGGCTACGACTTCACCTACGGGCAGAAGCGCGCGGGCACCGTGGAGACGCTGGAGCGCGCGGCCGCCTCGCGGGGCGGGCAGGTGAAGGTGGTGAGCGCGGTGAGCCTCGAGGGCGTGGTGGTCTCCTCGAGCAAGATCCGCGAGTACGTGCTCGAGGGCCGGGTGGAGGCCGCTGCCCGCCTGCTGGGCCGGCCCTTCGATCTCGACGGGCTCGTCGTGCCCGGGGCGGGGCGCGGCCGCACGATCGGCTTTCCCACCGCGAACATCGACACCACCAACGAGCTGCGGCCCGCGGCCGGCGTCTACGCGCTGCGCGTCGCGATTCTCGGTGAAGGGAAGCTCGAGTGGCGAGGCGGCGCCGCGAACATCGGTGTCAAACCTACATTCGGCGGCGGCGAGGTGACGATCGAAGCGCACCTCTTCGACTTCCAGGGTGACCTCTACGGCAAGCGCCTGCGGGTGCAGTTCCTGGAGCGCTTGCGGGCGGAAAAGCGCTTCGCGTCGGCCAGCGAGCTGTCCTCACAGATCGGACGGGACCTCGAGGCTGCGCGCGCGGCGGTCGCTCGCAGCCTGCCCTGAGCTCGAGTCGCTCCACCTCGCCTTCATCGAACCCGCACGTGCGTCATTGCTTGCTTTGCTGGACTCAGGGGGTTTGAATTCGCGCGCTCTTTTCCCGCGCTTGATTCCGTTTCTCTGAGGGCACCACCCCATGTCAGGTCGTCTCGGCGAGCTGCTCGTTCGCGAAAATCTCATCTCCGTTCAGCAGCTGCGCAAAGCGCAGGAAGAACAACAGAAGACCGGCACCCGCATCGGCACCGCCCTGATCAAGGTGGGCGCGATCGAAGAGTCCAAGCTCACGGACTTCCTCTCGAAGCAGTACGGCGTGCCGGCGATCAACCTGAAGGAATTCGACGTCGAGCCCGACATCATCAAGCTCGTCCCCAAGGACGTCGCCGAGAAGCACCTGGTGGTGCCCGTCAACCGCGCCGGCAGCGCGCTGATCGTCGCGATGTGCGACCCCTCGAACATCTACGCGGTCGACGATCTCAAGTTCCTCACCGGCTACAACATCGAAGCCGTGGTCGCGAGCGAGCCCGCGATTCGCGAGGCGATCGAGCGCTACTACGCCGAGAAGGGCCCCAGCCTCGAAGACATCGTCGGAGGTATGGACGACGACGTCGAGATGGCCGAAGGCGAGGCCGAGCTCGGCGTCGAAGAGGCCGCCAGGGCCGCCGACGACGCCCCCGTCATCAAGCTGGTGAACCTGATCCTGAAGGACGCGATCGGCAAGCGCGCCTCGGACATTCACATCGAGCCCTACGAGAAGGACTTCCGGGTCCGCTTCCGCATCGACGGCGTGATGTACGAGGTGATGAAGCCGCCCATCAAGCTCAAGAGCGCGATCACCTCGCGCGTGAAGATCATGGCGCAGCTCGACATCTCCGAGCGCCGGCTGCCGCAGGACGGCCGCATCAAGATCAAGCTGGGTGGCGGCAAGGAGATGGACTTCCGCGTCAGCGTCTGCCCCACGCTCTTCGGCGAGAAGATCGTGATGCGCCTGCTGGACAAGTCGAACCTCCAGCTCGACATGACCAAGCTCGGCTTCGACGCCGAGCCGCTCAAGTGGTTCAAGGACGCGATCGATCGCCCCTACGGGATGGTGCTGGTCACCGGCCCCACGGGCTCGGGCAAGACCACCACGCTCTATTCCGCGCTGGCGGCCCTCAACGACCCCACCACCAACGTCTGCACCGCCGAAGATCCCGTCGAGTTCAACTTCGCCGGCATCAACCAGGTGCAGATGCAGGAATCGATCGGCCTCAACTTCGCGGCCGCCCTCCGCAGCTTCCTGCGGCAGGACCCCGACACCATCATGATCGGTGAGATCCGCGACTTCGAGACGGCGGAAATCGGCGTGAAGGCCGCGCTCACCGGCCACCTCGTGCTCTCGACGCTCCACACCAACGACGCGCCAGGCACCGTCAGCCGGCTGCTGAACATGGGCATCGAGCCCTTCATGGTGACCGCGTCGCTCAACCTCATTCTCGCCCAGCGCCTCTGTCGCCGCCTCTGCCAGGCCTGCAAGAAGCAGGTTCAGAACGTCGACGAGCAGGCGCTGATCGACGCCGGCATTCCCGCGGACAAGATCGGCTCCTTCGCCCTCTACGACAAGGGCGGCTGCAAGGAGTGCAACGACCGCGGCTACCGCGGCCGTGTCGCCGTCTACGAGGTGATGCCCTTCTGGGATCCCCTCAAGGAGATCGTCATCAACGGCGCGTCCGCCGCCGAGCTCAAGCAAGAGGCGATTCGCCTGGGCATGCAGACGCTGCGCATGGCCGCGCTGGGCAAGGTGATGGCCGGCGCGACCACCATCGAAGAAGCGGTGAGCAACACCGCTCCTGACCGCTTCTAAGGAGAATTTCGTGGCGAACCTGCATCAGCTGCTCAAGGCCATGGTCGATCGTGGCGCGTCCGATCTGCACATCACCACCGGCTCACCGCCCCAGCTGCGCATCGACGGCGAATTGGTGCCGCTGAAGATGAACGCGATGACGCCGGTGGAGACCAAGCAGCTCTGCTATTCGATCCTCACCGACGCGCAGAAGCACAAGTTCGAAGAGGAGAACGAGCTCGACCTCTCGTTCGGCGTGAAGGGCCTGTCGCGCTTTCGCTCGAACATCTTCATGCAGCGCGGCGCGGTCGCCGGGGCCTTCCGCACCATTCCGTTCAAGATCCTCACCTTCGCAGAGCTGGGGCTGCCGCCGATCGTGCAGGAGCTCTCCAAGCGGCCGCGCGGGCTGATGCTGGTGACCGGCCCCACCGGCTCAGGCAAGTCGACCACGCTCGCGTCGATCATCGACAAGGTGAACACCGATCGTCACGAGCACATCATGACGATCGAAGACCCGATCGAGTACCTGCACCCGCACAAGAACTGCCTCGTCAATCAGCGCGAAGTGGGCGCCGACACCAAGTCGTTCAAGCTGGCCCTCAAGTACATCCTCCGGCAGGACCCCGACGTGGTGCTGGTCGGCGAGATGCGAGATCTCGAGACGATCGAGTCGGCCCTGGTGATCGCAGAGACCGGCCACATCGCCTTCGCCACGCTGCACACCAACAGCGCGGTGCAGACGATCAACCGCATCCTCGACGTGTTCCCGCCCTACCAGCAGCCGCAGGTGCGCGCGCAGCTCTCGTTCGTGCTCGAAGGCATCATGTCGCAGTCGCTGCTGGCCAAGGCCACCGGCGGCGGCCGCGTGCTCGCGCTCGAGGTGATGATCCCCAACCCCGCCATCAGAAACCTCATCCGCGAAGACAAGGTGCACCAGATCTATTCGCAGATGCAGGTCGGCCAGGCGAAGTTCGGAATGCAGACCTTCAACCAGGCGCTGGCGTCGCTGCTGCAGAAGAAGGTGATCAGCATGGACGAGGCCTTCGGCCGCACCAGCGACCCCGAGGAGCTCAAGAACATGGTCGCCAGCGGGGGCGGCGGCAATCTCCAGAACCAGGCCGCCAGGCCCCCCACCCCGGGCAGTAGGTAAGGGTAGGCCTCGGGCGGGCATTTGGAGTTTTGCGGGGTGGGGCTAGCATGGGCCCGCTCCTTTGAAGCGCAAGCACCTTTCCCGGACCAATCATGGCTCAAGCCGCCACCGTCAAGACCGCGCCTCGTCAGAAGAAGTCTTCGGTCCCGCTCTTCATCTGGGAGGCGAAGACCAAGCAAGGCGAAGTGAAGAAGGGCGAGATGGAGGCCGGCGACCAGAAGGCGGTCGAGTCGCGCCTGATCTCGCTGGGCATGACGCCCACCAAGGTGCGCAGGAAGGGCCTCCTCGACCTGCAGCTGAGCTTGCCCGGCAGCGTCACCAGCAAGGACATCCTCATCTTCACCCGCCAGTTCGCGACCATGATCGATGCAGGCCTGCCGCTGGTGCAGTGCCTGGACATTCTGGGGAGCCAGACGGAGAACGCGGCCTTCCGCAAGGTGATCTTCGCGATCAAGACGCGCGTGGAAGGCGGCTCCACCTTCTCCGACGCGCTCAAGGATCACCCGAAGGTGTTCGACGAGCTCTTCGTGCAGCTCTGCGCGGCAGGTGAGGTCGGCGGTATCCTCGACACCATCTTGAACCGGCTCGCGATCTACCGCGAGAAGGCGGAGAAGCTCGGTCGCAAGGTGAAGGGCGCGATGACGTACCCGATCGCGGTCGTCTTCATCGGTGTGCTCGTCACCGGCGTCCTCCTCATCAAGGTGACCCCGGTCTTCGAGGCGATGTTCAAGGACTTCTGCTCTGCCCTGCCTGGACCGACGCAGGTGGTCGTCGATCTCTCGAACTGGTTGCAGTCGTACATCATTCACCTGATCGTCGGCATCGCCGCGGCGGTGTTCGCCTTCATTGCCTTCTACCGGAACCCCAAAGGCCGCGAGATCTTCGACAAAGTCATCTTGTACGCACCGCTGGTCGGAGACCTGCTGCGGAAGATCGCCGTCGCCCGTTTCACCCGCACCCTGGGCACGATGGTCAGCTCGGGCGTCCCGATTCTCGACGCGCTCGACGTCACGGCGAAGACCGCCGGTAACCGCACCATCGAGAAGGGCATTCAGTACGTCCGCACCAAGATCTCCGAAGGTAAGAACATCGCCGGCCCGCTGGCGGAGACGAAGGTGTTCCCCTCGATGGTGGTGCAGATGATCGGCGTCGGCGAGGCCACCGGCGCGATGGACGCCATGCTCGGAAAGATCGCCGACTTCTACGACGACGAGGTCGACGCCGGCGTCGCCTCGCTCACCTCGCTCATCGAGCCCATCATGATGGTGTTCCTCGGCGGCGCGGTCGGTGGCTTCCTCATCGCCATGTACCTGCCCATCTTCAGCATCGCCGGTGCAATCAAGTAGCAGCGGCGTTGTCGCGGCTGCGGCGGACCTTCGGGTTCGCCTGCTGTGGCTGACGCTCTTCCGGACCGTCGCGACCACCCTGATCCTCGGGGTGTTGGCCGCGCAGATCTCTGCCGGCACCCTCCGCAGCGAGCTCTCGACCGCGGATCTCACCTCGTTCGCGATCATCGCGTTCAGCTACGTGCTGACGCTGGTGACGGGCCTGCTCCTGCGCACCGGGCGGGTCGGCCCCGGCGCCGCGTGGACGCAGATCATCTTCGACGTGCTGCTGGCCGCCAGCGTGGTGTCCCTCACCGGCGGCGCCCGCTCGCCCTTCACCTTCCTCTTCCTCGTCACCATCGTGGGCGCGGCGGTGCTGCTGGGAACCCGGGGCGCGATCGTCGGCTTCTTCGGCGCGGCCACGGCCTACGTGCTGGTGCTCGCGACGCTGGCGCCCCAGTCGGGCGACACCGTGCAGCGGGTGGGGCTCGACGTGGTGATTCAGCTGATGGCGCAGCTGCTGATCGCCGTGCTCAGCGGCTATGTCGGCGAGCAGCTCTCGCGCACCGGTGGCCGGCTGTCCGCCAGCGAACGCGATCTGCGCGAGCTCACCGAGCTGCAGGACGAGATCGTGCGCGCCATGCCTTCGGGGCTGATCACCTGCGACCAGGCGCGCACGGTGACGTTCGTGAACCCCGCGGCCGAGGCCATTCTCGGCGTCAGCATCGACGAGGTCACGCGCCGCAGGACCCTCGAAGATCTCCTGCCGGGCGCCACCGAGCTGGTGGCGGGGCGTCGCTCGGAGCTGCGGGTGGAAAGCCCCCGCGGCGGGCGGATTCTGGGGTTGTCGGTGACGCCCCTGAGCAACGCGGAGGGCCTGCTGATCGTCTTCCAGGATCTCACCGAACTGCGCCGCATCGAGAGCGAGCTCGACAGCATCGATCACCTCGCCACGCTGGGTCGGGTGAGCGCCCAGCTCGCCCACGAGATCAGAAACCCGCTGGCGGCGATGCGCGGTTCGGCGCAGATGCTCGTCGGTGACTCGGGTGACCCGACCTCGGGCCGGCTGGCCAACCTCATCTTGCGTGAGGCAGACAGGCTCGCGGGCCTGGTGGAGGGCTACCTGAAGCTCGCCCGCCCTCCGCCCCCGAACCTCGCGGTCACCCGCCTCGACACCGTGGTGCGCGAGACGCTCGAGCTGCTGCGCGCCGACCCCGCCTTTGCGGGCGTGCAGGTCGACGAGAGCCTCGAGGCGATCGAGGCGCTGTGCGACCCGGCGCAGCTCAAGCAGGTGCTGCTCAACCTGCTGCGCAACGCCGCGGTGGCCATCGCGGGCTCCTCGCCCCGCGGCCGCATTCGCATTCGGGTGCTGGGCCGGCCCGAAGGAGCGGTGATCGAGGTCTGGGACAGCGCGGGGGCGCTCGCCCCGGAAGATCGGCAGCGCGTCTTCGAGCCGTTCTTTGGCCGCGCGAAGGGGGGCACGGGGCTGGGCCTGTCGACCGTGCACACGATCGTCCAGGCCCACGGCGGCACCGTCAGCGTCGACTCGAGTCCGGCGACGGGGACGACGTTCTCGGTCAAGCTCCGCCCCGCGGAAGGATCATCACATGGCGCGCATCCTGGTCGTTGACGACGAGCAGTCCATTCGGGAGTACCTCGAGGTGCTCCTCTCCCGCTCGGGCCACGTGGTGGAGCTCGCCGACTCGGTGGAAGCCGCCCGCGCGCTGCTCGCCAGCCGCAGCTACGACCTGGCCATCAGCGACTTCCGCATCGGCCGGGAATCGGGCATCGACGTGCTCAAGGCCGCGCGCGCTCTCTCCCCGCCGCCCGAGGTGATCATCATCACCGCCTACGGAACGCCCGCGTCGGCGGTGCAGGCCATGCGGCAGGGCGCCTACGACTACATCAGCAAGCCCTTCGACAACGACGAGCTGGTGCTGCTGGTCGACCGCGCGCTCGAGAAGAGCCGCCTCACCGAAGAGAACCGGCAGCTGCGCGCCACCCTGCTGCCGCGCGCCGAATACTTCGTCGGGACCAGCCCCGCCATGCGCCAGGTCTGGACGATGGTCGACAAGGTGGCGCAGGCGCGCTCGACCGTGCTGATCACCGGCGAGTCCGGCACCGGCAAAGAGGTGGTGGCCCGGGCCATTCACGCCCGCTCCGCCCGCGCCACCTCGCCCTTCGTGCCGGTGAACTGCGGGGCGCTGGCGGAAGGCGTGCTCGAGAGCGAGCTCTTCGGGCACGTGCGCGGGGCCTTCACCGGCGCCAACAGCGATCGCACCGGCATCCTGGTGTCGGCGGGCGACGGCACCGTGCTGCTGGACGAGGTGGGAGAGCTCCCGCCCAGCACGCAGGTGAAGCTCTTGCGGGTGTTGCAGGAGCGCCGGGTGAAGCCGGTCGGCTCTTCGCGCGAGGTGCCTTTCGAGGCGCGCGTGCTGGCGGCCACCAACCGCCGCCTCGACGAAGAGGTGAAGGCGGGCCGCTTCCGTGAAGATCTCCTCTTCAGGCTCAACGTGATCAACATCGAGCTGCCGCCGCTGCGCGCGCGCCGCGACGAGATCCGCACCCTGGCCACCTACTTCCTGGGCCGGGTGGCGGAAGAGCTGGGGCGTCCGGGCCTGCACTTCTCGGAAGACACGCTCAAGCTCCTCGAGGGCTACTCCTTCACCGGCAACGTGCGGCAGCTGCAGAACATCGTCGAGCGCGCGGCCACGCTCGCCGACGCCGAGGAACTGGGCCCCGACAGCCTGCCGCCCGGCGTGCGCGGCACCAGCGAGAGCCTCGCCTCCACCGACGTGAAGATCGGCGAGGGCTTTTCCCTCGAGCGGCACCTCGATGAGATCGAACGGCGCTTCCTGCAGGAATCGCTCAAGCAGTCAGGCGGCGTGAAGATGCGCGCCGCCCAGCTGCTCGGGCTCACGTTCCGCTCGCTGCGCTACCGCCTGGCCAAGCAGGGCCTGGGCGATCGAGAAGAGGCATGAGGCTGCGCCTGCTGCTGACGTCCCTGCTGATCGCCGTGGTGACGGTGGTGCCGGCCTGGTTGTCACTGCAGCCGCTGCTGCGCGGCACCCTGGGGCAGGCGGAGACCTGGCAGCGGGCGAGCGCGCTGGTGCTGGCCCTCGACTTCGGGCTCGCGACGCTGCTGGTGTACCTGGTGCTGCACCTCACCCTCGGGCGACCGATCGAGCGCATCGAGAAGACCGTGCGCGATCTGGCCCGCGACGACCAGGAGAGCGGCGGGCTGTTGCTGCGGCTCGATCGCGCGCTGCGCCGCCTCGCCCTCGACCTGGGGGAAGAGCGCCGGCTCAACAAGGCGCGCCTCGAGGAGCTGACCGCCTCGCACGACGCCCTGGTCAAGCTGCAGGCCGAGCTGGTGGCCACCGATCGCCTCGCCACCGTGGGCAAGCTCGCCTCGGGCGTGGCCCACGAGGTGGGAAACCCGCTCTCGGGCATCCTCGGGTACCTGTCCGTCATTCGCATGCGGCACTCCGGCAACGTCGAGCTGCTCGACCTGGTGCAGCGCATCGAGGACGAGGTGCAGCGCATCGATTCGATCGTCCGGGGCCTGCTCGACCTGGGCAGGCCCTCGCGCGGCAAGGCGCAGCCCATCGACGTTCGCCCGGTGATCGAGTCCTGCGTGAAGCTGCTCGGCGCCAGCCGCGACTTCGAGGGCGTGAAGGTCGACATCGAGGGGCCCAGCTCGATGTGGCTGTTGGCCGAGACGGGGCCGCTCTCGCAGGTGCTGGTCAACCTGCTGCTCAACGCCGCCCAGGCGATGTCGGGGCGCGGGCGCATCGTGGTGCGCACCGAGCAGAGCGGGGGCTCGGGCCTTGTGGTGATCGAAGACGAGGGCCCCGGCCTGAGCGCGCAGGTGAAGGCCCGCCTGTTCGAGCCCTTCTTCACCACCAAGGCCGCGGGGAAGGGCACGGGCCTGGGGCTGGCGGTCTCCCGGCACCTGCTCTCGCAGTTCGAGGGCGCGCTGGAGGTCTCCGATCGGCCGGGCGGGGGAGCGCGCTTCACCATCGCCCTGCCGCTTCCCTGAGCGAGCCCAAAACACGGTAAGCCTGTCCCATGGCCGCCTTTCGCCACGTGCTGATCGCAGACGACGAGGCCTCGATTCGTCACGTGCTGACGCTGGTGTTGAACGAGAGCGGCTACGAGGTGCGCGCCGTCGCCGATGGTGAAGAGGCGCTCAAGGAGCTGGCGGCGCGCAGCTATGACGTCGTGATCTCCGACGTGCGCATGCCGAAGGTCGACGGGATGGCGCTGATGAAGCAGGCGCTCGCCACCAACCCCGAGCTCACCTTCCTCGTCATGAGCGCCTACGGCTCGAAGGATCTCGCGCTCGAGGCGGTCGCGCAGGGCGCCTACGACTTCATCGAGAAGCCCTTCAAGCCCGAGGAGATCGTCTTCATCCTCAAGAAGGCGGAAGAACGGCTGCGGCTGGTGCGCGAGAACCGGCGCCTGCGCGGTGAGCCGCCCCCCGACGGGCCGCTGCAGCGCCTCTTAGGCAACAGCGAGCCGCTGGCGGTGCTCAAGAAGCAGATCTCCCGGCTGGCGCCCGTGTCGACCACCATTCTGGTGGTGGGTGAATCGGGCACCGGCAAGGAGCTCGTCGCGCGCGCGCTGCACGAGCTCTCTCCCCGGGCCTCGATGCCCTTCGTGGCGGTGAACTGCGGCGCCATTCCCGCCGGGCTGATCGAGTCAGAGCTCTTCGGCCACGCCCGGGGCGCCTTCACCGACGCGCGGGTCGCCAAGCGAGGGCTCTTCACCGAGGCCGACGGCGGCACCATCTTCCTCGACGAAGTGGGCGAGCTGCCGATGCAGGCGCAGGTGAAGCTCCTGCGGGTGCTGCAGGAGAGCGAAGTTCGCCCGGTGGGCGAGAGCCGCTCGGAGAAGGTCGACGTTCGCGTGGTCGCCGCCACCTTGCGCGATCTGCAGCGCCTGGTGGAGAAGGGTGAGTTCCGGGAAGATCTGTTCTTCCGCCTCAACGTGGTGCAGCTCAGGGTGCCGCCCCTGCGAGAGCGCAGAGACGACGTGCCCCTGCTCGCCGCCGCGTTCCTCGCGCGCTTCAACCGCGACTTCAATCGCGAGCCTCCGATCAGCGGCCTCTCGCCCGACGCGGAGCAGATGCTCTCGAGCTACGGGTGGCCGGGCAACGTGCGCGAGCTCGAGAACGCGATGGAGCGGGCGGTGCTGCTCGCAGACGGCACCCTGATCGCGCCCGAAAATCTCCCCGAGAAGTTGTGGACCGCGCGGCCCGCGCCCGCGCCCGCGCCGGGCCTTTCGCTGCCTTCACCCGAGTCGATGCAGTACTCGCTCAAGCGCGCGATCGAGACCGTCGAGGCCCAGTTCATTCGCGCAGCGCTGCGGCAGACGCGCGGCAATCGCACCCGGGCCGCCGAGCTGCTCGAGCTCAGCCACCGCGCGCTGCTCTACAAGATCAAGGACTACGGAATCGATCCCGACGCCGAGGGCGAAAAAGGCCCCGCTGACGAGCGGTCCTGATCCACAATCGCTGGGGGTGTGAAAGGTCACACCCACCTTTGACTGTATACCTACATATCTTTGACGTATAATTATGTCATCAAAGAGCGATCACATCCGTTGACATCCCCCCATTCAGGGGGGACGATGCTGATCCGAATGAGCGACGAGGACGACAAGAAATCCAACCGGGTCCAGCAGCTGAGGGAAGACCGGTTGCTGTCGAAGGCTGAGTTGGCGAGGCGGGCGGGCGTGTCGGTGCTCACGATCGATCGGGTGGAGCGCGGCGCTCAGTGTCGCCTCGACACCAAGCGGAAGATCATCCTCGCGCTCGGGCTCAAGGTGACCGATCGGGGCCAGGTCTTCGAAGACTGATCGGCCAATTTTTTTAACGGTCGTCGAAACGACCGTAGGCTTCACCCAGGGCAGTCGACGTACTTTTGAAGGAGCCGGCATGGCGAAGGGCAAACTGGCGCTTGGGCTCGACATCGGATCCTCCGGGGTCAAGCTCATTCAGCTCAAAGAGCAGCGGCGCCGGGGCGAGGTGACGTACGCCCTGCAGAGCTTCGGCATGAAGCCGCTGCCTCCCGAGGCGATCGTCGACGGGGCGCTGATGAACTCCACCGCGATCGTCCAGGCGATCCAGGAGCTCTTGGGCGAGCTCAAGGTGAAGCAGAAGGAAGTCGCGATCGGCGTCAGCGGCCACTCGGTGATCATCAAGAAGATCTCGATGCCCCGCATGTCGCAGGACGAGCTCGAGGAAGCGATCCAGTGGGAAGCGGAGCAGCACATTCCGTTCGACATCAAGGACGTGAACCTCGACACCCAGATCCTCCGGCCTGACGCGAACGACGCCACCGGCCAGATGGACGTGCTGCTGGTCGCCGCCAAGAAGGACATGATCAACGACTATTCCTCAGTCGTGACGGAGGCGGGGCTCACGCCGGTGGTGGTCGACGTCGACGCCTTCGCGGTGCAGAACTGCTTCTCGGCCAACTACGAAGTGCCGATGACCGAGACGGTGGTGCTGATCAACGCGGGCGCCGCGGTGGTCAACATCAACATCCTCTCGCAGGGCATCACCACCTTCACCCGCGACGTCACCATCGGCGGCAACCAGTTCACCGAAGAGATCCAGAAGCAGCTCAACGTCTCCTACGAGGAAGCCGAGGCGCTGAAGGTCGGTGGTGGCCGCGGCGACGCAGATGCCGTCGTGCCCCAGGAGGTCGAGAAGGTGATGACGCAGGTCGCCGAGCAGGTGGCCGGCGAGATCCAGCGGTCCCTCGACTTCTACGCAGGCACCGCCGCCGACGCGAACTTCTCCAAGGTGTACCTGTCGGGCGGCACTGCCAAGGTGCCCGCGCTCTTCAAGACCATCGAGGCGCGCGTGGGGGTGCCGGTGGAGATCTTGAACCCCTTCAAGCGCATCGAGATCGACAACCGCAAGTTCGACCCTGCGTTCATCATGGACGTGGCTCCCCAGGCCGCAGTGGCGGTGGGCCTCGCGCTTCGTAAGCCCGGCGACAAATCTGACAAGGACTGACACGAGATGATGATCCGCATCAACCTCCTGCCAGTCCGGCAGGTTCAGAAACGCGAGCAGGGCCGCCAGTTCATCGTGCTGATGGTCGGCATGTTCATCATCGCCGGGGCCGCCAACGGCTACTGGTACGTCTGGATGGACGGCAAGCGCGAGGCGGCCCAGCGCCGGCTCGATGACACCAACGCGCGCATCGCTCAGCTGGAGAAGGTGATCGGTGAGGTCACCAACCTCCAGAAGCGCAAGAAGGAGGTCGAAGAGAAGCTGGCGGTGCTCGACAAGCTGACCCGCCAGCGCGCCGGGCCGGTCAAGCTGCTCGACGCGCTCGCCACCGCGATCCCCAAGAAGGTCTGGCTGACGTCCTTCGATGAGAAGAGCGGGGCGGCCGTGATGGTGGGGACCGCCGAGAGCTTCGACGACGTGTCGGAGTTCATGCGCGGCCTCAACAACATCGTCTGGTGCCCCAAGGGCATGGGTCGGGTGGTGGAGCGGCAGCGCAACGGCAGCTTCCGGGTCGAGCTGCTGGGCGGTGACTCGGAGATCCTCGCGTACCCGCCGACCGACCTGGGCTTCTTCTTCTCGAACATCGAACTGAAGTCGACCACGACGGAAGGCGCCGTCTCCAAGACGGGCGTCAAACCGGTCAAGTTCGACATGACGCTCACCGTGAATCTGGCGATCTGAGGCCGACGTGGAACAGCTCATCGAAAGAATCAACAAGCTCGCCATGCCGTCCAAGGCGGCCATCATCGCGGGCATCATCCTGGCGCTCACCGCGGGCACCTACTTCCTGCTGATCACCGACCTGGACACGGCGATCACCGGGATCAAGGCAGAGCAGAGCGCGAAGGAAATCACGCTGGCGGAAAAGCAATCAATCGCAGACAACTTGAACGAGCGCCGCAAGGAGATGGACGCCCTCGACCAGCGCTTCCAGGAAGCGCTCACCCAGCTGCCGGAAAAGAAAGACATCGAAGAGCTCCTCTCGCAGCTCAGCGACGTCGGCAAGAAGTCGGGGCTGGAGATCAGCCGCGTGGTTCCGCAACCGGAGGCGGCCGAGGGCTTCTATTCACGCATTCCCATCACTATGGCGGTGAGCGGCAACTACAACGAGATCGCGATGTTCCTGCAGGAGATCGCGAACCTGCGCCGCATCGTGAACGTGTCTGATCTGAAGCTCGGCACCCCCATCGTCAAAGGCGACAAGGTGACGCTCAGCTCCGACTTCATGGCCACGACGTTCCGCTTCAGCGAGTCGGCGAAGGGAGTGAAGAAGTGATGAACTTCGTGATCTCGCCAAGGTTCCTTCTCCTCTGCATCGCGCTGGGCGCGCTCGCCGGCTGCGGAGATGACGCCGCCCCTGTCGTCGCCCCTAGTGCCGCCGCCAAGAAGAAGGCCCAGACCGCCGCCCCCATCGCCGCGGCCTCCCAGGTCGACTACGCGTACAGCCCGATCAACAAGCGTGATCCCTTCCGTTCCCTGATGGTCGAAGGACCCAAGGGCCCGACCGACACGGGCGAGACGA
>VFKJ01000280.1 GCA_009885595.1 Myxococcales bacterium
CGCCGAGGTCACGACGAAGGCGAAGAATGCCGCCAGCGAGCTGGCGGACAAGGCCGCCGAAGCGATCAAGAAGTGATCAGGGCCCCGCGTCGGGAGTGAACTTCGCCGGGTCGAGCTGCCAGACGATTTTCCCGGCGTGCACTCCCGCCGCCGGGGAATCGAGGAAGCCAAAGACCTTCTCCGAGGCCAGCAGCAGCGGGCCGAGCTCCGTGCCCGCAGCGACCAGGCCCGCGAGCTCGGGCGCCTGCACGGCTTCCATCAGCGGCACCTGCTGAAGCCCGCGCGCCACCAGCTTCGGATCCACCTCGAACTCCACGCCGTGGGCCTGCTTGCCCGACGCCGAGGCGACGGCGGCCAGCGCGCGCGTGCGCACCTCGGGATCATTCGAGACCACCAGCAGCGAGCCTTCCACCTTCACCGTGAGCGTGCCCTCGCGGAAGGCGAGCGTCTTCGGGTCGAGCTTCTCCAGCATCGCCGCGACCGCCGCGACGTCGTTCACCTCGGCCAGCAGCGCGCCCCGCAGGGCGAAGAAGCGAGCCTCGCGGGTGCGCAGCCCCGAGGTCACCCTGGCGTGGCTCAAGAGCACCGCCGCGTTGCCGGTGAAGAAGGGCGCCGCCTCGCGCGCCAGCGGGAGCAGGGTGGACGCGCCGGGAAATTGCCGCACCGCCTGCTCGACCAGCGAAGGCACCTGGCCCTTCGCCACCCGCGCCCTGACGACGGCCATTCCGCTGACCGAGAACGCGCCCAGCGGTGATGGGCCCGCGCCCGCCAGTTGCGCCAGCCCCAGCCCCTTCGACTTGCCATCGACCGTGAGCGCCAGGTTCTTCGCGGTGAGCGCCAGCACGCCGTGCGAGCTGCCCGAGGGCGCGATCAGCTGCACCACCCCGGGCACCTTGGTCGCCATCGTCACCCCGGGGCCGGTCGCGGTCTTCGTCACCAGCTTGCTCAGCAGGGGAAACTGCGGCTCCACCGAGCGGCCGTGGCCGGAGATGGCGCACGACTCCTTCCCCTGCAGCGCGTAGGCGGCGAGCACGCGCCCCAGCTGATCTCTCGAGGCGTAGACCGAGACGCCGCCCTCGACCTTCTCGAACACCTCGCCCAGGCGCGCCAATTTGGCGTCGGCGGCCTTGCGGTAGGTGTCGACGTTGCTGACCGTCACGCACGCGATCGAGCTCTCCCCCAGTCGCGAGCTGGTGAGGCTGCCGGCGGCGTCGATGCCGGCCAGCGCCAGCGAGTCCTTGCTGGTGACGTCGACCTCGATCAGGGGGTGGCTCTCGGAGCGCCAGGAGTCGGGCCGCAGCAGCACCGAGCGGGAACCGGCCGCCGTGAAGAAGGGAAGCAGCTGCGCCGAATCGGCGAGCTTCGGCACGTACGCCACCACCTCGGCGTCGGCGGGCGCGCGCGGAGCCAGGAGCACGCTGATCAGCACCAACGAAGAGATCATGAGGCTGATCAGAGCAGGTCGACTTCGCCCCGGGGCCGATTTTTCGGCCCTCGCGCGTTTTTCGAAAAGTGTATGGTGCCCGCCCTCTCGTCACGCACCAGGAGTCATTCATGGCCTTCAAGGCATCCAAGGCAAAGTCGGGGTTGTTCGAAATTCACGGTCTCGAGGCGTTCATCGAGAAGAAGTTCGCCGAGCTGAAGGAGGCGTTCGGTGGCGCGAAGGCCGCCCCGAAGAAGGCCGCCAAGGCTCGCAAGGCCGCCCCCGCGAAGAAGGCCCCGGCCGCCCCGAAGGACCCGCTCTCCACGCTGTTCGCCACCTTCGACGCGCACCCGAAGAAGGCGGCGCTGATCAAGGCCGGCAAGCAGAAGGATCAGCTGCTGCGCTCGCTCATTCCCCTCTACGTGGGCCGCGGCGTGGTCGAGGTCTCCTCGGGCCTGACCTCGAAGTTCTGGGCGAAGCATGGTGTCACCTACGCCGCGCCCAACGTCGCCAAGGCGCTGCGTGAGCACGTCGGCTACGCGCGCCGCACCGCGAAGGGGCCGCAGATCACCCCCAACGGCATCAAGTACGTCGAGCAGGCGCTCAGCGGGAAGAACAAGGCCGCCTGAGGCGAAGCGACCAGGGAACCAGTGGACGTGCATGAAACCCTGCTCCGTGGCCTTTCGCCCGGAGCGGTGATGTGGCTGCGGGCCTCGGGCAACAGCCTGTGGCCGCTGCTGCGTGACGGCGACTCCCTCAGGGTCGAGCGCGCCGCTCACGTTCGTCTGGGAGAGATCGCGGTGGTGAGGCTTCGCGGCGGCGTGTTGGCGGCGCACCTGGTGGTCTCGCTCGAGCCGCTGCAGACCGCTTCGAGCGTGGGCGTGCTCGACCCTCAGCCCGTGGAAGCGCTCGGCCGCGTCACCGGCTTTCGCCGCGCGGGCGTGGTGCACGAATGGCCTGAGGCGAGCCGATTGCTGTTGCGTTGGCTGCCTGGCGCGTCACGCGCGCTCAAGCGGTTTCCGCTGCTCAAGCGCGTGGTGCGCTTGCTGCGCGACTAGCCGCCGGTGCAATCGCCGCGACAGTCAGGCGCCCAGTCACAGCAGTAGCCTCCCTCACACACGTACGGAGTCCCCGACGAGCAGAGCAGCACCGCGCCCGCTTCGGCTGCGGTGCTGTGCACGCGCGGCGCCACCCAGGCCCGACGCTGCTTCGCGACGACCGGAGGTTGGGGGTGGGGGATGGTCCGCGGTTCCTTCAAGTCAGATTCCTGTTTACTCGGGGCGGCCGGTCCCGGACAAAAAGCACCTCAGAAAGTGGTCGGGTAGGCGCACAGACGGCCGTCAGCGGTTCCCACGTAAACTCGATTGAGGCCGGCGGTGGTGTCCAGCCCCGGCATGCTCAGCCCACCGACGGTGGAGACCTTGACCGAGCTCTCGACCGCGCCGGTGGCCAGATCCAATCTTCGCAAGTACCCGTCGGCGTCGGACACGAAGACCTTGCTGGCCGCCCCGTCCACCCGCACTGACGAGGGCAGGCGCATCGCGGTGGGTGCGGCCCACACGGGGGTGACGGTGTTGGTCGCGGTGTCGATGTGGAAGCGCTGCACGCCGGTGGCGGTGCTGGCGAAGAAGTCGCTCTGGAAGGCGACCAGCGGGTTGGTGACCGTCCCGCCCAGGTTGACCTGCCACAGCTGGAGCTGCGTGGGCACCGAGTAGCCTCGCGCCACGCCCGAACGATCGGCGACCAGCACCTGGTTGACGAAGCCCTGACGCGTCACCCCCCCGGGGATGTCTCCCAGGTCGCTGACGACGACCACCGGGGCGAGGGTGAGCACGTCGACGACCCGCAGCGACGGTCCACCTGCTCGCGCGCTGGCGAGCCACAGGTAGTTGTGGGTGTAGTCGAACACGGGCGGCCCGGTGACCTGACCGAGATCGCCGGGCTGGTACGGGAAGACCTCCGCCCCCGTGTCGGTCCGCAGGGCCTTGACGCTGTTGTTGCTGGGCGAGGTGTTGTTGCGGGTGGCAAAGAGCATCAGGTCGAGGGAACCGTACTTAGCCTTGAACGCGGCGCTGGTCGCGACCGAGCCAATCACCACGCTCTGCGCCTGAATCACCTCACCCAGCGGCACGGTCCAGCTGATCGCGCCGGTGGTGGCGCTCATGCGGTACGCGTAGCCGAGCTGATCGCCCACGTAGATCGCGCCCCCGGTGAAGGTCGGGCGGGCCTGCACCACCCCGAGCGTCACGCTGGGTCGCCACTTCTCGTTGCCGTTCACCGGAGCCCCCACGGTGATCACGTTCCCGGTGAAGTAGCTGCCGTTCGTCGACTGGTAGATCGCCCGGCCCAGATCGACGAAAGGCTGCTGCAGCGCGGGCAAGCCCATGGTCGAGCACCACAGCGCGTCGTTGCCCGCGATGCCCGGCGCGATCACCAGCAGGTAGTTGCCCGGGCTCGTCGCCGGCACGTTGCCCGGCGAATACAGGCCGAACTCATCGCGGTTGTAGAGCCGGTAGAAGTACGAGGTCCCGTTCACCAGCCCGGTGTCCGCGAAGCTGGTGTTGAAGCTCATCGAGTCTTCGTAGACCACGGTGGCGTTGCCCAGCGCGGTGCCCGGCGCGTACCGGCGGCCAGGCGTGGGCGCGGTGTCGGGGGCCGCTCCGGCCGCGCGGAGAATGAGCACGCCGTCATGCAGGGCGGGGTTGCTCCAGGCGAAGTGCGCGCGCCCGGGCGTCGCCACCGCCACCGGCATCGAGAGATCCGGCACCGGACGATTGACCACCACCGTCACCGTTCCTTCGGCGCGCGCCGTGGTGGTGTCCGCGAAGATGATGTGCGCCTTGTGCGAGGTGGGGGTGTTCACCGTCACCGTACCGATCGACACGTAGTTGATGCTGAAGGTCTGCGCCTGCCCCGGGGCGAGCCGCGCGGCCAGGCTGGCCTCGAAGCGGACTCCGCGCGGCGCCGTGGAGAGGCTCGCGGTCCACCCGGCCGGCACGTCGATGGCGGTCGGCGTGCGGAACAGGTTCGCGTCGGGCGTCATCAGCACCACCCCACTGACCGAGAGCGGGCTGCCGTTCGCCACCCGGTAGGTGATGGTGCTGGTGCCGGCGGCTGACAACACCGACGTAGGAGAGGGCGTCACGGTGAGCTCGCGCAGGGTCACCTCGGCGCTGCTCAGGGGGTCGCTGGCGACGTTCGCGCCCAGCGCGTCGGTGCCGCGAGCGCGCGCCTGGAAGGTGACCTTGTCGCCGGGATCGCCCCGAATGGTCCAGGTGCTGGTGAAGGCCGTGGTGGAGCGGGGGCCGAGCGCGTCGACGCTGGCGGGCGTGGGGCCGTTGGCCAGGGTGGCGCTGGCGGTGCCCGTGGGCGTCACGGTGGGCGGAAGCTGGGTGAGCGTGGTGATGGGGCTCGCCGTGTTGTTGGTCGGCAGCACCTGCAGCGTGATGACGCCGTTGCTGACCGTGGTGGAAGGCGTCGTGAGCACCGCTGCGGGGAAGGCGCCCACGTTCACGTCAGGCGACTGCGCCACCACCGAGCTCACGGCGGCGTTCCTCGCGCTGGCGCCGAAGCGCACCGAGCCCCGGCCCGTGGCGCGATAGACCCAGGAGAAGGTCGCGTTCGAGTCCTGCGCGAGCGAGTTGATCGACGCCGGCGTCGGCCCCGACACCAGCGCGAACGTCGCGGTGCCCGTCAGCACGGGCGCGGCAGGCACGATCCCACTCTGCGTCACCGACGACGTGTTCGTGATGGTCAGCGCGACCGTCAGCTGGTCGCCGGTGTCGAGCGCGCGCGCGGTGGTGGTGACCCGCGCCGAGAGCCCCACCAGCGCCCAGCTGTGCGTGCCCCCCAGGCTCTTGAAGGTGAGGCCGGTGCCGCAGGCATCGAGCACGTTGGTGCGACCCTTGATGATGTCCTGGCCGGCGACGTCGGCGCTCACCGGCACGCCCAGCACCCGCGCCTCGAACAGCGCCGACTGTCCCGGCCGCAGCCCGATGGTGTTTCCGGTGCAGGCGTTGATGGCCCGGAAGGTGACGGTGCGGTTCCTGCGATCGATTTCGCTCGCCCGCCAGCCCGAGGGCGCGGTGGCTCCATCGATGTCGTACGGCCCCGCGGGGATGGCGATGCTGAAGGACTGGATGTTCTCGCGGCTGGTGGCCGCGTTGGCCACCCGGAAGGTGAGAGCGCTCACCTCGTCCATCACCGCCGTTCCCGCGGTGCGATCGATGGTCCAGCTGTTGTTCTGCGCGAACGCGGCGCCCGCGACCAGGGCCATCAGCAGCAGCGAAGCGCGCCTCATGGCAGCACCTCCGCCAGCTCGAACGTCGAGTTGGCCTGCTCCACGCCGTCGTCGAGCGTGAGGACCTGCCAGGTGCCGAAGAGCCGTTGGTCTTCGATGAAGGTGGCGGCCACCGGCAGCGAGAAGTGCGCCCGCAGCGTTCCGTCGCCGCCCATGGAGAGGTGGGTGGCCTGCCGCTGCCACACGAGCCCCTGGGGGGTGACGAAGGTCGCCGAGATCTCCCGGTCACCGACAGCTCCACCCACCACGTCGACGTCGAGCTCGACGCTCTGCACCAGGTTCAACCGGTTCGAACCCGCCGGTACGAGCAGGGTGGTCAGCACGTGACGCGGCGGCAGCGGCATCGGCACGAGGTACACGGGCTCGGGCACCAGGGGCAACGCGGGCAGGGGCTCGGCGGTGATCGCCACGACGGGCGCTGACTCGATCACCTCCACCGGCCCCACTGGCGTCTGGAACCGGAGCGCGTTGTCGCTACAACCGGACAGGACGAGGAGCGCCATCGCTACGGGTGCTGGGTTGAGTCGGATCTGCAACATGGGGTTCCCCCGGGGCAATTGGTGTCGAGCTTACCGGCAAACTGGACGCGAGCCAGCCGGGACCCATGTATGCATTTGCGGGCCATGTGCTGAAAGAAAACGGGCCGCCTCCGCGAAAAGATGGAGACGGCCCGCCGCTTCACGAATCGCTGCTGATCAGTACCGGTAGTGATCCGGCTTGAAGGGGCCCTCGACCGGCACGCCCAGGTACTTCGC
>VFKJ01000479.1 GCA_009885595.1 Myxococcales bacterium
AACCGCAGAGTCATCAACACCCTGATGCCAACGTGATCAGCCCTGGCGGGCATGAGCGGGTTGTACCAACCCCCGATCGACGCCTCCACTTCGCTTGCGGGGTTCCCCCGACCTTCCAGTGTGGTTGGAGTCGGTCGGTCCTACCGTCCACCCTGGCGGAGCTCGGTGAGCACGCCGTGAGCGCCCTTCGGGTGAATGAACGCCACCTTCGCGCCGCCCGCGCCGATCTTCGGAACCTCGTCGATCAGCGCGGCCCCCTTGGCCTTCAGCTCGGCGAGCGTGGCGACGATGTCGTCGACCTCGACGCAGATGTGATGCAGCCCCTCGCCACGCTTCTCGAGGAACTTCGCGACGCCCGAGCTGGAATCGGTCGGACAGATGAGCTCGATGCGGCCCATGCCGTGACCGAAGATCGCCGTGCGCACCTTCTGCTCGGCGACGACCTCCAGCTCGGGCGGCGCGAAGCCCAGCACGTGCACGTAGTAGTGAACGGCGGCGTCGAGATCCTTAACCGCGATAGCGACGTGCTCGAGGCCTCTTGCGCATCTGGTCTCCATCGACTCTCCGTTGCTTGGGCTGACACGTCGGACAGAAGTGCGTCGTCCGGCCAGCCTGGGTGAATGACTTCACGAGCGTCTTGCACTTGCGGCACGGCGTCCCCGCCCGCCCGTAGACGAGGAACGGGTTCGGCGCGCCCTCTTCCACGTACGCGATCTCTTCTCCGTCGCCTTCCACGTCGAGCGCGAACGCGATGGTGGCCTGAATGCCCTTCACCAGCGCCTTCCACTCGGGCGGCGAGAGCGAAGCCACCGAGCGCTCCGGGTGCAGCTTCGCCCGGAAGAGCGCCTCGGCCGCGTGGATGTTGCCCAGGCCCGCGATGCGCTCCTGGTCCATCAGCGCGACCTTGAGCTCCTGGTTGCTGCCGCTGAGCGCCTCCTGCAGCCGCTCGACGCTCAGGCCGTCCCCGAGGGGATCGACCCCGAGCTTGGCGACCGCGGGCCGGCCCTCGAGCTCGACCGCCGGCACCGCGTCGATGCGCCCGAACAGGCGCATGTCCTGAAAGTGAATCACCTCGCCGTCGTCGAGGACGAAGCGCGCGCGGCTCCACTTCACCTCTTCACCGGGCGCGCGCTTGAGAAACTTCCCGGTCATGCCCAGGTGGCCCACGAAGCCCAGCTTGTTGCTGAAGCGCACCATCAGGTACTTGCCCTTGCGGTCGATGCCGACCAGCGAGCCCTTGAGCGCCTTGAAGATGCCCAGGTCGCAGTCGCGGAAGGTGCGCGCGCCCGGCTCGGCCTCGGTGCGCACGAGCTGGCGGCCCTCGAACCAGCGCTCGAGGCTGCGACGGGCGAACTCGACCTCTGGAAGCTCGGGCATGGGCAGGGGCTGTAACCGACGAGCCGGGCCGCGTCATCTGCTAGGGAGCCCCCGGTGAAGAAGTACGTGTTCGGAGTGCTCGCGGTGCTGTTCCTGTTCCTGGGGGGCGCTCTCTTTGCGAGGCACGAGCTGTTCCGGCGCGCAGCGAACCTGCCGGAGTTCACCACCGGCGGCTGGGTCGCGAGCGTGGTCGAGTTGCCCATGCGCGACGGGGTGAAGCTGCACACCGAGATCTACGTGCCCACGGGCCTGGAGCGCGCGCCCACCATCCTCGTGCGCAGCCCCTACGAGTACCTCAAGCCCATCGAGGCGATGCAGTGCCAGACGCTCACGCGCTTCGGCTACGCGTGCGTGCTCCAGGACGTGCGCGGCCAGCTGGCGAGCGAGGGGGAGTGGGAACCGATCATCCACGAGCGCGACGACGGGCTCGACACCCTCGCGTGGTTGGTGAAGCAGCCGTTCGTGGACGGGAACATCGCGATGCGCGGCCCCAGCTATCTGACCTGTACGCAGTGGGCGATCGCCGACGCGCTGCCGCCCGAGGTGAAGACGCTCATCCCCTCGGTGTTCGGGACCGATCTGCGGCTGGTGTTCTTCGAGCGCGGGCTCTTGCGCGACGACGTGCTCACGGCCTGGGCCACCCTGATGCCGGGCCGGGGAATGCGGCAGACCGCGGGCAACGACTACCTGGCGGCCGCCCGTTCCCTGCCCGCCATCGAGGCCGACGAGAAGTTCATGACCAGGAAGCTGCCCTGGTACCGCGACACCCTGGCCGCCACCGCGCCGGACTCCGCGTACTGGGAGACGGCGCAGATGCGGGAGTTCCGCGCCATTCCCGAGCGGGTCAAGGTGCCGATGCTCTTCGTGGGTGCCTTCTTCGATCCCTTCTTCGAAGCGCAGCGCGACACCTGGGAGCGGCTGGCGACCCGCGACCAGAGCGTGTTCGTGATCGGCCCCTGGAATCACCTCGGCCTCACCTCGGGCGACTTCGATTTCTCGAGCTCACCGGGACGGCTCGATCAATGGCCGATGATGCTCGAGTGGTTCGACCACACCCTGAAAGGCCGGCCGCTGCGCAAGCTGGTGCCCGGCCAGGTGCAGACCTGGGGCGTGGGCGACGAGGCCTACCGATTCCACGCGGCCTGGCCGCCGAAGGACCTCACCCCAACGAGCTTCGAGCTGGGTGGCGCGGCGCAGGCGAACTCGTGCAGCGGAGGCGTGCTCTCGGCGACGGCGACCACGAGCGAAGAGGTCGGGTTCAAGTTCGATCCCGCAAACCCGGTCCCGACGCGGGGCGGTGCGTCGCTGCTGTCGTTCGCCTTCTTCCGCAACCTCGGCATCACGCCCGGGCCCGTGGAGCAGGGCGACAGCTGCACGCGGGACGACGTGCTCACCTTCCGCACCGAGCCGGTCACCGCCAAGACCCGCCTCTCGGGGGCGGCGCACCTGCGCCTGACGGTCTCTTCTTCAGCTCCGGACACCGCCTTCGTGGCGCGGTTGATCGCGGAGCAGAACGGCCAGGCGCTGCTGGTGCGCGAGAACGCGGCGACGCTCGCCTACCCCACGGCCGAGGTGCGCTCGCCGCAGACCGTGACGCCAGGTGCGCCGGTGGAGCTGAGCATCGACTTCTGGCCCATCGAGTGGGTGCTCCCCGCGGGCGGGCGATGGCGGGTGGATGTCACCTCCTCCAGCTTCCCCGCGCTGCACGTGCACGCCAACCGCGCAGAACCCTGGCAGCTCGAGACCGGCTTCGAGGTGGCCACCCAGACGCTGTTGCTGGGTGAGGGCAAGGCGCGCCTCGAGCTGCCGCTGGTCCCCTAAAGTCACTTCACGCGACTGGTCTGCTCCGCGAGCACCTCGAACGACTCGTCTCCGACCAGGCTCCCGGGGGTCACCAGCGTCTGAGACGCAGAGACTCCGAGCTTCGCGGCCAGCGCGAGCTCTTCGTCGCTCAGCTCCAACGTCTTGACGACCTCCTGCTGGCCCACCGACAGCCCCGCCCCCCGCGCGAAGGCCTTCACCACCAGCTCACTGCAATAGAGCCGCTCATCGTCCCAGCGGTAGCGGGCGTCGTAGGGCTTGCCCAGCTCCTTCTTCGCCGCGGCCACCACCCGGTTGCGCGCCTTCGCGTCCAGGCTCTTCGGGCGCAGCACCGTCACCCAGCCCCCCTCGCCTCGCTTCACCCAGGTCGCCAGCGGCGTGCGGGAGACGGGCTGCACGGCCTCGAGCACGAAGACCCCATCCTTGGCGCGCTCGACCAGGCCCACATGGGAATACGGCGAGCGGCTCGCCTTACGAATCAACGCCGAGCGCTCAGAGGTGGACGCCTGGAGCACCACGTCTCCACTGAGCAGCGCGAGTTCGGGGGGTTGGGTCCCGTCGGCCACGCCGATGAGGGCACCCAGACACGCGAGACGGAACAAACTGCCCATGCCCTCCGTCGGAGCAATGTCCGTGCCCCCTGCGTCAGGTAGGCTCATGAACGTGTTCCGGCCCATGCTCGCGCTGTCGTTGTTGCTGCTCCCTGCTGCCTCGTTCGCGGAGAGCGACTGCGAAGACACCTTCCTCGAGTGCAAGGACGACTGCCTGATCGAGTTCGGCGGCTCGATCCGGGTCGAGATGAAGAAGCGCTACGACAAGTGCACGAAGAAGTGCACCAAGACGGCCAATCGCTGCAGCGAGCGCGTCATGGAGACCAAGGCGAGCGGCCTCGACGAGGGCGCCCTCGACGGCACGCCGGCCAGCGACGAGGAACGCACGGGCAGCGCGCCCGTGAAGAAGAAGAAGAAGATCGCCGCCGAGCCGACCGCGAGCGAGGACAGCGCTGACGACGAGCCGGTGCGGAAGAAGGAAGCGCTGAGCGACTCGGAGCTCCCCAAGTCAGATCGCACCAAGCTCAAGACCGATGAGGACTCGGCCCCGGCGAAGAAGAAGGATCCGCCGCCGCCGAAGGAGGAGCGGAGCGAGGCTGCTCCCAGGAAGGACGTCATCGAGATGAAGATGACTCCGAAGAAGGAGGAGGAAGAT
>VFKJ01000628.1 GCA_009885595.1 Myxococcales bacterium
AGCAGGGAAAAGACGGCCAGCAGGGAAAAGACGGCCAGCAGGGAAAAGAGGGCCAGCAGGGAAAAGACGGCCAGCAGGGAAAAGACGGCCAGCAGGGGAAAGACGGCCAGCAGGCCCAGGACGGCAAGGGCGGTCCCAGCAGCAAGCAGGTGAGCGATCTCCGCAAGGCGCTCTCGCAGCGGCAAGACGAGCTCTCGAAGAAGTTCAGCCAGGGCAACTCACCGCAGGCGCGCCGCTCTTCCTCGCGCAAGAGCCAGGGCAAGGGCGAAAAGGGCGAGGGGAAGGGTGAAGGCAAGGGCGAAGGGCAGGGCGAGGGCGAAGGAAAAGACGGCGAGGGAAAGAACGGCGGCGAGCACGCCTCCCGCTCCACGAAAGAAGGCGGCCAGGGCGACGGACCAGGCGGCGAGGACGACGGCAAGAGCATGGGCGGCGCCGGCGTGGGCCGGGGCGGCAGCGCGCGCGAGCTCGTCTTCGGCGGCAACGCAGAGATTGATCCCGACCGCCTCAAGTACGAAGCGCTGCCCGAGGGCAACGGCGGCGAAGGCGAAGAGCTCTTCGGCCTGCGCGCGGCCAACCCGAAGACGAACCCCGACGGCACGCCGAGTGTCGGCACGGGCACCGGCGCCGCGGGTGATCAGGCCGCCGGCTACGACGAAGGAGCGATGCGGCCCCGAAACCGCGCGCTCGTGCAGCGGTACTTCGATTCAAAGTGATCTTCGAGGGGAGTCCACGTGTCGGATCAGCTGCTCACGCCGCAGGAAGTCCAGGCCGCAGGCGAGGCGATCAACAAGCTCAAGGCGGGCTTGAACCAGGTCTTGATCGATCAGACCGCCGTCGTCGATCGCGTCACCACCGCGATCCTCGCGCGCGGCCACCTGCTCCTCGAGGGGCTCCCCGGGCTGGGCAAGACCGAGCTCTGCAAGGGCCTCGCGCGGCTGATGGACCTGCCGTTCAAGCGCATCCAGTTCACGCCCGATCTCCTGCCTGGCGACATCACCGGCACCTACGTGATCGACGCCGAGACGCGCGCCTTCACCTTTCGCCCCGGCCCGCTGTTCGCCTCGGTGGTGCTCGCCGACGAGATCAACCGCAGCTCGCCCAAGACGCAGTCCGCGCTGCTCGAGGCGATGCAGGAGCGCAGCGTCACCGTGCTGGGCACCACCCACCAGCTCCCCGCGCCGTTCTTCGTGCTCGCCACCCAGAACCCCATCGAGCTCGAGGGCACCTACCCGCTGCCCGAAGCGCAGCTCGATCGCTTCATGTTCCGCGTGATCGTCCCGCCGGTCGGCGCGAAGACGATGGCCACCATCCTCACCTCGCGCTTCCGCGGGCAGCCGCCGCAGCTCTCCCCGGTCACCGACGGGCCGGGGCTCGATACCCTGTTCGCGCTCGTCGATCGCGTGCACCTGCCCCTGCCCGTCGCCGAGTTCATCGGCAGGCTGGTGGAGGCCACCCATCCCTCCGCCGCCTCTGCGCCTGATCCCGTGAAGCGCTTCGTGCGCTACGGCGCCTCGCCTCGCGCTGCCCTCGCGCTAGCTGCCTCCGCCCGCGCCTGGGCGCTCGCCAGGGGCAAGCCCAACGTCGGCTTCGACGAGGTGAAGGACCTGGCCTCTGCCGTGCTCAACCACCGCCTCGTGCTCTCCTACGAGGCCGGCCTCGAGCGCGTCACCTCCGACCAGGTCGCAGAGCAGTTGCTCGCGGCGGTCCCCGAGGTGCCGCGTGGTTGAGAGCCTGCTGCTCGCGGTGCTCCTGACCGCAACCCAGGACGCCGACCCCGCCGCGGCGGAGGAGGTGCTCGCCGCCCCCGAGCCCGAGCGCGAAGAGTCGCCGCCGGGCCTGGTGTCCCTGCTCGATTACCAGATCGCCCAGGTCAACCGCCTCGACGTGGCCAGCGGCCGCACCAAGGTCGCGGTGGAGTCGAACGCGCCCTCGCCGCGCTCCGGCAGCTTCCCGGTGCGCTTCTTCATCGACAACACCAGCGGCCCCCGCCAGGTGATCACCCTCACGATTCGCAGCACGGTGGCGGGCGGCATGCACTCGGTGGTGCGCGCGGTCGAGGTCAACGCCGGCGAGCGCCGCACCGTCAACGTGCCCGTGCCCAGCGAGCTGCGCTACGGCACCGTGCGCGCGGAAGGGCCGGGGATCACCGAAGACTCCAACGCCTCGATGTACTTCCAGGCCACCTACGATCCGCAGCGGGTGGTGCTCTCGCTCTCCCGCCCGGAAGCCTTCGAGAAGTACGTGGGCAAGCCACCGCGCTACTCGGGCGCGAACGTGCAGGTGCACGCCATTCCGCCCGCCGAGGCCCCCGGCGAGCTCGCCAGCTACCTCGGCTACGACGCGATCGTGGTGCCCGACGGCGCCACCCTCGACGCCCTCGACGAGGCGCAGCGCCGCGCGCTCGAGGCCTACGTGGCCACCGGCGGCCACCTGGTGGTCGGCGGCGCCGTGCGCAGCGCCGCCATCTTCCCCCTGCTCAAGGCGATCCGCCCCGGCACCACCCGCTACGGGTTTGGCAAGCTGATCGTCACCACCGGCGCGCCCTCGGGAGAGGTCGCCCTCTTCCGCGAGGAACTCGGCGTCAGTCCTCACGGCGCGCTCCCCGAGTACGAGCGCCGCTACAACTCCGACGCGAAGAAAGACCTGCTGCTGCCCCAGGCCACCGCGCCGCTCGGCCGCTTCCTGTTGATCATCACGCTCTTCACCCTCGCCATCGGGCCCGGCTCGGTGTGGGTCGCGCGCCGCCGCGGGCCTGCTGCGCTGCTCGTCACCATCCCCGGCACCGCGGTGCTCACCTGCGCGGCGATCATCAGCTACTCCGTCGTCGCCGACGGCTTCACCGTGCACACCTCGTCGTACGGCTACACGCTGCTCGACAGCCAGCAGCACCGCTTCATCACCCAGGGCGTCACCGCGTACTACGCGAACCTCGCGCCCTCGAAGGCCACCTTCGGCCCGGGCACGATGCTCGTCGCGCCCTCGGAAGATCGGCGCGAGAAGTACGTGGCCGATCTCCTCTGGAAGGACGGGCTCACGCTCGGCGGCGACTTCGTGCCCTCCCGCACCTACCGCGAGTGGGGCTACGTCTCGGTCGAGCCCACCCGCGCCCGCGTGGTGGTGAAGAAGAAGGGAGACGCCTGGGTGGTGCAGAACGCCCTGGGCGTGCGCATCGATCGCGTGGTCGTCAACGTCGACGGCCGCTTCTTCACCGGGGGCCCCATTCGCGACGGCGGCGAAGAGGCGCTCACCGCCGGCAACACCCTCGCTTGGAGTGGCAACGTCGCCAGCAGTCGCTTCGGCACCGAGGTAAGGCGCGTGATGGGCGGCGCTCCCCTGCAGCACCACGAGTTCCTCGCCCGCATCACCGGCGCCACCCTGGTGCCCACCGGCGGCGTGTCCACCCGCATCCACGACGCCGAGGACTGGGTCCGAGGGGAGTACGAGGAATGAGCGCGCTGCTCGAAGTGAAGGGGCTCTCCCGGTTCTACGGCTCGCTCAAGGCGGTCGACGACATCACCTTCTCCCTGCCCGAGGGCACCATTCTCGGGTTCATCGGGCCGAACGGTGCGGGCAAGTCGACCACCATGCGCATCATCGCCACCCTCGACGTGCCCACCAGCGGCGAGGTGCTGCTCGAGGGAAAGTCGCTGGTGGCGCGGCCCGACCAGGCCCGCCCGCTGCTCGGGTACATGCCCGATCGCTACGGCACCTACGACGACATGACGGTCTTCGAGTTCCTCGACTTCTTCGCGCGCGCGTACCGGCTGCGGGGCAACGAGCGGAAGGCCCGCGTCGACTCGGTGATGGACTTCGCCGGCCTGTTGCCGCTCAAGGACAAGCTCACGTCCGAGCTGAGCAAGGGCATGAAGCAGCGGGTGGCGTTGGGGCGCACGCTGCTCCACGATCCGCGGCTGCTGATCCTCGATGAGCCCGCCGATGGCCTCGATCCCCGCGCGCGCATCGAGCTGCGAGAGCTGCTGCGCGCCCTGGCCTCGCAGGGCAAGGCGGTGCTGATCTCGAGCCACATCCTCACCGAGCTCTCCGAGATCTGTGACACCTGCGCGATCATCGAGCAGGGCCACCTGCTCGCCACCGGCACCGTGCAGGAGGTGCTCTCCCGCACCTCGAACGCCGCCGCCTTCAGCGAGGTCGAGCTCACGCTCTTCGCGCCGGGTGGGGCGGGCCTCGAGGAGATCGGCAAGAAGGCCGAGCGGCTCCTGCTGGAACAGCCGCTGGTCACCAACGTGACGGTGCTCAACCACGCCGTGCGCTTCCGCCTCGAGCTGGCGGCCGGGCAGACGCCGTCCTCCGGCTGGGTGGAAGAGGCCAGCGTGCGCGTGCTCAAGGTGCTGGTGAACGCCGAGCTGCCGGTCACCAGCTTCCGCACCCGCGAGCACGATCTCGAAGACGCGTTCATGTCGGTGACGAAGGGCAGGGTGCAGTGAGCGCCGAGGTCCTCTCGGTTCCGCGCGAACCCGATGCGTTCGATCGCTTCGGCGAGCGGCTCGCCGATCGCATCAACCCCATCGTGGTCAAGGAGGTCCGCCAGGGGCTGCGCACCCGCGTGTTCTGGATCTTCTTCTCGCTGATGCTGGTGGCCTGCCTCTTCATCTCGCTCTTCGCGTTCGCCGCGAGCGACGGCATCGCCGATCGCGCGGGCCAGGCCACCTTCATCGCGTACTTCGTGTGCTTGGGCTTCGTGCAGTTCTTCGTCATTCCCTACGCCGCGTACCGCTCGATGTCGCGCGAGGCCGAAGACGAGACCTGGGTGCTGCTCACGCTCACCGGCATCGGGCCGCGCAGGATCCTCGCGGGCAAGCTCGGCAGCTCGGTGCTCCAGGGCACCCTCTACGCGTCGGCGGCCACGCCCTTCCTGCTCTTCTCCTACTTCCTCAACGGCATCGACCTGCCCACCATCATCGTCGGCGTGGTGGTGTCGATGGGGTACCAGGTGTTCCTGGTGTCGGTGTCGGTCAGCCTCGCCACCCTGGCGGAGTCGCGGCTGGTGCGCGCGCTGCTGCACTTCGTGCTGCTGGGGATCCTGCTGCAGGGGCTCGGCTTCGGCATCGCGGGCGCCGCGCTGATCGGCGAATTCGCGCAGAAGGTCACCTCGTCGTCCGCGTTCTGGCTCACCTCGCTCTGCGTGCTCTTCGGCATGGTCACCACCGGCCTGCTGCTCTTCGAAGCGGCCGCGGCCAGGCTCTCGCTCGCCACCGAGGACTACGCCCGCGGCGCGCGCATGGTCTACGTGGTGCAGTTCCTGGGGGCGGCGGCCCTCTTCCTCTGGGGCTGGCAGCTCAGCGGCGAAGCCGAGGTGCTCACGGCCGGCAGCGTCACGCTGTCGGTCTACGCCACCCTGGTCGGGCTCTTCGTGGGCAGCGATCGCGACGGCATGGCGAAGCTGCACTGGGTCACCGGGGGCCGCTACTCGCTGCTCAAGCCCGGCGGGCTGCGCGGCTACCTGCTGGTGGTGACGCTGCTCCTCTTCGTGGCCGCGGTGTTCTTCGGCCTCGCGCTCACCGAAGGAACGCTGCCGATGGGGGCGATGCTGGTGCTGGTGGCCGCGCCCGGCTTCGCCCTCTTGATGCTCTCGCTGCCGCTGGTGATCGCCCGGTGGATCCCCCATCCCCCCTGGCAGACCCCCGCGATGATCCGCCTGGTGTTCCTGGGCCTGGTGGTGCTGATGACGGGCGTGCCTCCGCTCATCGGCGAGATCGTCAGCGACGCCGACGATCTCTTCCTCAACGCGCTCAACCCCATCGTCGGCCTCATCAACATCGAGCGGCAGTCCCATGACGCCCTGCCCCTGGTGCTGCTGGTGTGGGGCGTGGCGGCCGGCCTCGCCGCTTCCGCGTTCTTCTCGCTGCGCGCGCGCGACACGGAGTGGCTGGCGTGACGCTTGCGAGCGCCACCACCCGGCAATACGAGCGGCTGATCGAGTCGGTGGGGCCGATCGTGGTGAAGGAGGTCCGCCAGGGCCTCCGCGCGAAGGTCTTCGCCATCTTCTTCGGCACGCTGCTGGTGGTGTGCCTCTCGATGGCGCTGGTGGCGGTGGCCGAGGCGACCGACTCCGCGGGCATCGCTCACGGCAAGGAGTTCTTCGGCGCCTATCTCACGGCGCTGGGCGCGGTGACCTTCTTCGTCATTCCCTTCGTGGCCTTCCGCTCGATGCTGCGCGAGCTCGAGGACGAGACCTGGGTGCTGCTCACGCTCACGGGCCTGGGCGCGGTGAGCATCGTGCGCGGCAAGTGGGTGAGCGCGATGTCGCAGGCGATGCTCTTCGGCTCGGCCTGCGCGCCCTTCGTGCTCTTTTGCTACTTCCTCAACGGCATCGACATCCTGCAGATCATCACCGGGCTGCTGCTCGCCGCCGGCTGGAGCGCGATGCTCACCGCCGTCGGGGTCGCCGTCGCCACCCAGGCGCACAGCAAGCTCGGCCGCACCGTGGCGCACTTCGTGGTGCTGGGGCTGCTCGGGCTGGGCACCCTGGGCGGCATCACCTTTTGCTGGGTGCTCGCGGAGGAAGGCAGCCGCCTGGCCACCAACGACGCCTTCCGGAACTTCGCCATCACCATCGGGCTCTTCGCCTGGGGGTCCACCTGGCTCCTGCTGGAAGGCGCGTCCGCGGGGCTCACGCTCCCCTCTGAGCCGGCCTCACGCCGGCCGCGCATCGCCTTCACCATCGTCGGCCTGCTCGCGCTCGCTCACGGGCTGGTGCTCTTCGTGATCGAGAATGGGCGTGGGAACGACGCCATGGGCGGGCAGGTGGTGACGAGCTTCTTCTTCACCATCGCCGCCGCGTTCTGCATTTCGGAGAACGACGGCTGGCCCCGGCAGGCGGCCACCGGCGGGTGGCTGAGGCCGGGTGCGCTGCGCAGCTACTTGCTGGGGCTGGGAATGTTGTTCGCCTCGGCCGCGCTCTGGCTCTTCCTCTACGCGCGCCGCGACGGCTCGGAGAAGGCGTTTCGGGCGATCCTCGCGGCGTTCGCCTACCCGGCCCTCTATCTCTCGCTGGCGGTGGTGCTCGGGCGGCTGACGCCCCTGCAGAAGTTCGGTGAGCCGGTGGCCACCCGGGTGGCCTTCCTCGGCTCAGTGGCGATCGGCGTGGCGGCCTCGGTCGGGCTGTCGATCGCCGTCGAGGGGCGCCCTGACGGCAAGCTGGTGAACGCGCTCAACCCCATCGTGGGGCTGGTGAACTTCGTCGATCGCTCCAACGACGAGCTGGACGCGGCCCTGGTGTTGCTCGGGTGCGCCGCGCTGCTCGCGGTCTTCCTCGCGACGCTGGTGCTGGTGGGCCGGGACCAGGTGCGCTCCGCATGAGCGTCCGGCTCGATCACGGCATCGTGGAGCGCGCGGCCGCCGGCTGTGCGCTGCGGCTTCCGCGCGGACCTCACCGCGGACGGCTGGGCGAGGTGCGCGCCTCGTCGGTGGGCAGCAGCCTCGAGCTGCACGACTTCCGGCAGTACCAGCCCGGCGACGATCTGCGACAGATCGACTGGAACGCGGTGGCGCGCACCGGAGAGCTCTACCTGCGGGTGCGGCAGGACGAGGTGAGTCCCCGGGTGGAGGTGCTCGTCGACGGCTCCGCCTCGCTCGCCATCTCACCCGAGAAGGCCGCGCGGGTGCGGGAAGTGGCGGCCTGGGTCTGCGCGCTCGCGCGCCGGGGCGGGCTGGACCCCGTGGTGATCGCCACCGGCAGCACCGTGCGCAAGGCCGGCGGGCCTTCCATTCGCGCGATGCTCGAGGCGCTCGAGTTCGACGGCCGCGAGCCGTTCGACGCGGCGCTGCGCCGGGCGCCCCCGCTGCGGCCCTGCGGGCTGCGCGTGGTGGTGAGCGATTTCCTGTTCGAGTCTCCCCCCGAGCCCTTCGCCGAGCGGCTGGCGCGGGGGGCGTCGGGGTTGTCGCTGGTGCAGGTGCTCGACGCGGAAGATCTCGACCCCTCGGGCGGCGCGGGCGCCCGCCTGACGGACTCGGAGTCGGGCGAGGTGCTCGAGCGGATCCTCACCCCGCACGTGGTCGACCAATACCTCGAGCGCCTGAAGGCTCACGTCTCGCTCTGGCAGGGCGCGGCGCGAAGGGTGCACGCGAGCTGGTCGCAGGCGTCGGCTGAGTTCCAGCTCGACGCGCTGGCTCGCAAGGAACTGCACGAGCTCGTGGAGGTCGCATGACGCGCACCCGTCTCCCTCTCCCCCCCAGGGGAGAGGGTCGGGGAGAGGGGCGACCATGACGCTCGGCGCCCCCTTGGGCCTGCTCGCGCTCGCGGCGATCCCCGCGCTGATCGCGGCCTACTTCCTGCGTCGCCGCCAGCCCCCGCGCACGGTCTCCGCGCTCTTCCTCTGGCGCACCCCCGATCAACGCGCCGAGGCCGGCCCGCGCCTCAACCGCTTCTCCCGCGAGAGCTCGCTCGCCCTCGAGATCCTCGCGGTCCTCTTCGCCACCCTCTTCCTCACCGACGTGCGCTGTGGGCAGGCCGCCAGCCGCCAGCACGTGGTGATCGTCGTCGACGGCAGTCTCTCCATGAACGCGCGCGTCGAGGGCACCACCGCGGCCGAGCGCGTGAAGACCGAGATCGCCCGCATCGCGCGCGACGAGAACGCCGGAGTGCTCACGCTCATCGAGACGGGCGTGAAGCCCACCCTGCTCGCCGGCCCGCAGCAGGAACGCGATCGCGCCCTCTCCGCGCTGGAGAAGTGGAGCCCCTCGCAGCCCGCGCACGACCTCTCCCCCGCGCTCACCCTGGCGCGCGAGCTCTCGGGCTCGAGCGAGCACCGCATCTACTTCCTCACCGACGGGCCCATCGCCGAGGCCGTCGCGGTGCCCCCGCAGCTCGAAGGCCGCTCCGTCGGCAAGCAGGCGAGCAACCTCGCGTTCCTCTCCGCGCAGCGCCGCGACGAAGACGGCCGGGCCCAGGTGACCGTGCGGGTGGGGAACTTCAGCGACGTGCCGGTGACGGCCGAGGTGCGCTTCACGGCGGCCGACGACGCGCCCCAGAAACAAGACGTGAAGCTGCAGCCGTCCGCCACCGCGGTGTTGCGGGTGGGGTTCAAGACGCAGCAGCCCATCACCGTCACCTTGCCCGACGACGCGCTGGTGGAAGACGGTCACCTCACGCTGCTGCCCTCGCCGCTCGCCGACGTCACCGTCAGCCTGCTCGAGGGCGTCGACCCCGCGGCCCAGCAGGCGCTGCGCCGGTTCCTCTCGGTGGCGCCCGGGGTCAAGCTCGCGCCAGAGGCCCTGCTCACCTTTGGACCGCCGAAGAGCACCGCCCACGTGCAGCTCGGCGCGACGGCGCCCCTCAAGTCCTTCGTGGGTCCGTTCTTCGCGCAGAAAGGCAACCCGCTGCTCGACGACGTGCAGCTCGGCGGCGTGGTGTGGACCGCGGGCGTCAACCCCCCCGGCCGGGTGCTGATGAGCGCGGGCGCGGTGGTGCTGATGAGCGAGGAAGACGACGGCACGCTCCACGTCAACCTCGACGTCAGCCGCAGCAACGTGCAGCGCACCGTCGCGTGGCCGGTGCTCCTGAGCAACGTGGTGCGGCAGAGCCGGCTGGCGACGCCCGGCTTTCCACGCAAGCACCTGATGCTGGGAGAAGAGACGCCGCTCGTCACCACCGCCGGCTCCACCTGGGAGCTGATCGCGCCCGACGGTCAGACGCGGCCGGTGATGGGCAGCGGGGTGCTGAGCCTGCCGCCGCTCCCCGCGTCGGGCCAGTGGAAGCTGGAGAAGGACGGCGAGCCCTTCGACGCGCTGGTGGTGCTGCCGCTCGATCCGCGTGAGTCGGACCTGCGCACGCGCGGCGCGTGGGAAGTGGTGCCTGCCCAACCCCAGGCCTTCGCCTCGTTCGCCACCGCGCGCCCCCTCCCGTGGTGGCCGTTGTTGGTGGTGTTGATGCTGGTGCTGCTCGACTTCTGGCTCACCGCCGCCCCCCGCCGGAAGGAGGCGTCGTCATGACGCAGCCCGCGAACACCTCTCCCTGCGAAGAGCGGGGAGAGGTCTGCGCGCAGCGCTGGGTGAGGGGCTCGCTGGGCGGGCCTCTCTGCTCGCGTCGGCCCCTCACCCCGACCCTCTCCCCGCTACGCAGGGAGAGGGAGACAAGCCCATGACCCTGGTCGCCCCCCAGGCCCTGCTGCTGCTCCTCCCGCTGGGGCTGTTCCTCTATTTCACCGCCCGCATCCACGGCCCGCCGATGTGGCTGCGCGTGGCCCTGGTCGCGCTGCTCACCCTCGCCCTGGCGCGCCCTGAGTTCCGCCTGCGCAGCGCCGGCAGTGACGTGGTGGTGATCGTCGACCGCTCGCGCTCCATGCCGCCGCGCGGAGAAGCGAGCGCCGAAGAGCTCATCCGCCTGCTCGAGCCGCAGCGTCGCCCCGGCGATCGGCTCGGCGTCATCTCCTTCGGCCGCGATCCCCGCATCGAGATGCCGCTCTCCGCCGAGGGCCGCTTCTCCGGCTTCACCGCCTCCATCGACGGAGAAGCGAGCAACCTCTCCGCCGCCCTCGACGCCGCCGCTGACCTCATCCCCGCGGAGCGCGCCGGCCGGGTGCTCGTGCTCTCCGACGGGCGCGCCACCGGCCTCGACGCCCGCGCCGCCGCCCGCCGCCTCACCTCTCGGGGCCTCCCGGTCGACGTGCGCTTCATCGGCCGCGAGGAAGTGGCGATGGACGTCGCCGTCACCTCGCTGATGGTGCCGCCCACCGTGGCCGCGAAGGAGCCCTTCCTCCTCACGGCCACCCTGAAGGCCACCTCGCCCGGCAAGACCACCCTGACGCTGCTGCGCAATGGCCGCCCCCTGGTGAAGACCGAGCGCGAGCTGGCCGAGGGAGCGACCGTGCTCACCTTCCGCGATCTCATCGACGCGCCCGGCCTGGCGTCCTACGAGCTGCGCGCCGACACCTCGGACGACGGCGTGGTGGAGAACGACCTCGGCCGCGCGGTGGTGCGGGTCGAGGGCCCACCGCGCGTGCTGCTGATCACCGACAAGCCGCAGGGCACCCTGGCGAAGGCCCTGGCCGAGGCGAACTTCGCGCTCGAGGTGAAGGCCCCGTTCCCGCTCACCATGGAGCAGCTCGAGGGCGTGGGCGCGGTGGTGGTCGAGGACGTCGAGGCGGGCCGGCTCAGCGAGAACGGGCTGCACGTGCTCGCGCAGTTCGTGAGGGAAGCGGGCGGCGGGTTGGTGATGACCGGCGGCAAGCACGCCTTCGGCGAAGGCGGCTACCGCAAGTCACCGGTGGAAGAGCTGCTGCCCGTCTCGCTCGAGGTGCGCGAAGAGCAGCGCAAGGCCGCCATCGCGATGGCGATCATCCTGGACTGCAGCTGCTCCATGGGCGTGCGCGTGCCCGACGGCCGCACCAAGATGGAGCTCGCCGCCGAGGGCGTGGTGGGGGCGCTCCAGCTGCTCAACCCGCGCGATGAGGCGTCGGTGGCGATGGTGGACACCGAGACGCACCACATCTTCCAGATGAGCCCCGTCGCGGGCGGCCTTCCGCTCGACAAGGTGGCCAGGGGTTTCTCCGGGGGCGGCGGCATCTACGTGGGCGAGGGCCTGCGCGCGGCGAAGAAGCAGATCCTCGGCTCGAACAAGGAGACGCGCCACGTGCTGCTCTTCTCCGACGCCGCCGACTCCGAGGAGCCGGACGACTACCAGAAGACCATCGCCGAGCTGGTGCGGCAGAACGTCACCGTGTCCGTGATCGGCATGGGCAGCCGCGCCGACCCCGACGCGAAGCTGCTCGAGGAGGTCGCCCGTCGCGGCAACGGCCGCATCTACTTCGCCGAAGACGTCACCAGCCTGCCGCGCATCTTCAGCCAGGAGACCATCGCGGTGGCGCGCTCCACTTTCGTCGAGGAGAAGACCGCGACCCGGCTCGGCCCCGATCTCGCGCAGCTCGGCAAGCTGCCGGTGGCCGACGCGCCGGGGCTGGGCGGCTACAACCTCACCTACCTGAAGCCGCTCGCGAGCGTCGGCCTGCGCAGCGTGGACGACAACGAGGCGCCCATCCTGAGCCTGTGGCCGCGCGGGGCCGGGCGGGTCGCCGCGCTGATGGCCGAGGTCGATGGCCCGTACACCGGCGAGCTCCGCAAGTGGGGCGGGCAACGCGCGCTGCTCACCCAGCTGGTGCGCTGGACGATGCCGCCGCTGGCGCTGCAGCTCGACGCCGTGGCGCGCGCGCAGTTGGTCGGGAACGATCTGCACGTCACCCTCGACTTCGATCCGCTCGCGCCGCCGCCTTCAGGCACGCCCACCCTGGTGCTGCTCTCGGGCGACGCGAAGCAGAAGCCGCTCGAGCTGCCGATGCGCTGGGAAGACGAAGACCGGGTGGGTGCCCACTTCGTGCTGCCCGGCAGCGGCACCTGGCACCCGGTGGTGAAGCTGGGCGATCGCCTCTTCCGCGCCCCGCCCGTCACGCTCCCGTGGGCGCCCGAGTTCGAGCCGGCGCCCGTGAGTGAAGGAAAGGCGCTCTTGAGCGCGGTGGCGAAGGCGGGCGCCGGTCTGGAGCGCATCGCGATGGTGGGGCTGTTCAAGGACGCGGTGGAATCAGAGGCGTTCATCCCCCTCTCGCCGGCGATCCTCGCGCTGTGTGTGCTCTTGCTGGTCGCGGAAGTCTTCGTGCGCCGCTTCCTCTCGGGACCGAGGCTGCGCAAGCGCGCCAAACCCGTGCCTGTGAAGGTGGCCCCCGTTCAGCCCGAGCGAAGTCGAGCGGCGCCCGTCGTCGCGCCTCCTCCCACCGCCAAACCGCCCGACGAGCCGCCGCCATCTCCTCCGAAGCCGAGCGCGCCTTCGATGCAGGACGCGCTCTCCGCCGCGCGCGACAGGGCGAAGCGACGCACCGGCCGATGATCGAAGCAAAGACGCCCCGGCCCCTCACTGCGAGTGAGGTCGAGGGCCGGCTGCGCTCGCCAACTGCTACCCCGAGGGACGCGGTGTGACGGGGTCTCAGGCCGCATACTCGTCACGAGCAGGCCCCTCACCTCGAGCTCCTGTCGCGGGGTGACCAGGCTTCGTGAAAGTGAGCTCTCTGTCCCCAAACCGGAGCGGGTTCCGGTTTCGGTGAACGCAGGCGCCGACCTCACCGCCACGACGCCTTGCTCACCAAGTCAAAGAAAGCCGGAGCCGAGGGGCTGTACGACCGAGCGCTCACGCATGCCCACCGAAACCGACCGCGCCCCCAGGGCTGTCGCCCTTTCTCCTTCACTGACTCGCAGCCAACTCGCGATCGATCTCCTTCACCCCGCGCACCAACCCCGCCGCCTCGAACGCCGCCCGCAGCTCCGTCCACCGCTGCTTCGGATCGAGCCCTGTCGCGAGCATCAACTTCGCCAGGCAATGTGGGCACGGCTCCAGCGGCCGCGAGTCAGCCTCCTGCTGGTGATTGCACCCATTCATCGGGCACTCCCACGCCACGCAGTGCAGCAGCTGGAACATGTGACCTATCTCGTGCATCGAGGTGGCGTACGAGCGCTCCAGCACCAGCGTCGGCTCGGTCTGCAAATCGCCGGTGCGCGCGAGGCTCATCACGCCCACGCGATCGTCATACGAGGCCTGGCCGAACACGAAGTTCCACGCGGGATCCGGATACAGGTCGACCGTGGTGATCGCCATCACCGCCGCCGCGTCGGCGGGCCGCACCTGCTCCAGCGCCTCGAGGATGTCGGTGGTGAGCCACTGCCTCCCGGACTCGCGCGGCCGCTCCGACTTCCCCGCCACCGCGGCGCTCAGCGCGGGCAGCCGCTTCACCGGAAGCTGGAAGTGCGCCGCCAGCAACGGCTCCAGCCGCTCGATCACCGCGCGGGCCGCCTCGTCCTGCTCGAGCTCGCTGGTGGCGATCAGGTAGACGGCGCGGCCCACCACCGGCTTGCAGTCGACCCGGTGCTGCGCGAGCGATTGGCCGTCTTCCGGATGCTCGGTGAGCCAGTCTCCTTCCCCCGAAGGCAGCTTCGGCTGGGCCACGCTCACCAGCCTGGAAAGCCACTCGGGCAACGGCTCTTCGCGCAGGTGCTCTTCGCGCGTCGGAGGAGGCGGCTCTTGCGGCCGGGTGGCGATGGGCTGGTGCGGGGGCCGCGCGGTCGCCAGCAGGCCCACCACGATTCCTCCGCCGACGAGCACCGCGATGACCGCCAGCCCCCGTCCCATCTCAGCGGCGCCGGCGGAGGATGGCCACCAGCGCGGCCGCGCCCAGCAGCAGCTCAGGCGCCGCGCTGCAACCCACGCTCTTGGGCTTCACCGGGATGCACCGGGCGTCCACGCAGGCAAACCCCTGGGAACAGTCCTTCGACACCAGGCACGGCCCGCCCTGCGGATCGTTCTCTTCCGACATCCCCTGGGCGCTCCCGCCCTCGACCGAGGCGTCCGGGAGCCCGGAATCCGGCAGATCCTGCGCCCAGACCACCGATGACCACCCGAACAGAATGATGAAGAGGCAGGTTCGCATGAAGCGTTTGCTTTCGAGCGGTGCCCCCAGAGGCTAACGTGACCCACAATCGTATGTCGCCCACCATTCTCGTCGTCGATGACAACAAGGAACTGGTGGCGCTGCTCACCTCTCTTTTCGAAGAGGCAGGCTACGTCGTCGTGGGGGCCGGCAAGGGAAAGCCGGCGGTCGAGCTGATCAAGACCGAGCCCATCGCGCTGGCGCTCATCGACGTGCTGCTCCCGGACATGATGGGGTACCACGTCGGTGAAGGCCTGCGCGCCGCCAAGCCCGGCCTGCCGCTGCTCTTCATGAGCGGCGTGTTCAAGGGCAGCAAGCACTCCACCGAGGCGCTCACCCGCTTCCCCGGCGCGAAGTACTTCGAGAAGCCCTTCGACGCCAAGCAGCTGCTGGAAGTCGTCAAGCTGCTGGTGCCCGTCTCCAAGTCTTCGGTGCCCGCCGTCCCGGCCGACGAGCCCTTCGAGGTCGAGCTCGACATCGACGTGGACGACGAAGGCGAGGCGATGGAGCTCACCGGGAAGATCCGCGTCACCGGCGGCGGCAACATCACCGCCGAGCTGCAGGGCGAGAAGCTCACCGCGCAGAAGCACATCGCCGGCCCCGTGTCCGGGAGCCGCCCGCCGCCCACCAGCCCGCCCCCGTCCATCGAGACCGACGCCCGTCGCCTCGCGCGCCAGGGTGAGCTGCGCGACAACCTCCCGGGCCTCATCAGCGCCTTCTACCTCTCGCGCGAGACCGGCGAGCTGTACGTACAGAAGGGCAAGGTGAAGAAGGTCGTCTATTTCGAGGCCGGCCAGCCCGTGTTCGCCTTGAGCAACCTCGCCGCCGATCGTTTCGGCCAGTTCCTCGTGCGCGTGGGGAAGATCAAACCCGATCAGCTGCAAGACGCCGCGGTGGTCGCCGCCCAAAGCAAGCGCCGCACCGGTGACGTGCTGGTCGAGCGCGGCCTGCTCAAGGACACCGAGCGGCTGTACTACGTGGGCCAGCAGGTGAAGGCGATCATCTACAGCCTCTTCGGTTGGGAAGAAGGCCACTTCACCGTCGCCTTCCGCGAGAAGGCCCGCTCCGAGAGCATCAAGCTCGACCTCTTCCCCGGGAACCTCACCATCCGCGGGGTGAAGAAGCTCTACAAGCCCGACCGCCTCACCCGCATCGTGCGCCCCGAAGATCGCCTCATTCCCAGCCAGCAGCCCGCCTACCAGCTCCACGAGCTCGAGCTGGAGAAGTGGGAAGCGCAGCTGCTGCCCCGCGTCGACGGGACCCGCACCAACGCAGAGCTCCTCGCGCTGGCCGGCAAACCCGAGCACCAGGTGAAGGCGTTCCTCGCGGCGATGTTGGGTGTGCAGATCCTCGAAGCGCGCGAGGCCTGAGCTTCACCAAAAGCCTACGCAGCGTCCTTCGAGAGGAAGCCCTTGAGCGCTTCGCGATCGCGGATGGTGGTGTCGAGCTCTTCGAAGCTGACGCCCAGCCCCTTGGAGTGACCCTTCGAGTCGCGATCGATGCGCGCCACGCTGCCCACCAACGTGCAGTAGCGCGGCCCCTCGGGGAATGGCAGCGCCAGCGCCACCCGCACCGGAGTGCCCGCGCGCGCCGGCTCCTTGGTCTTCAGGTACAGCCCGCCCTCGGACAAGTCCGCGATCGCGTCCCGCACGAAGCGATTGCCAATGCGGCAATGCGCCGTGAGCGCCACCTGAATGCGCGGGAACGTACGTTTGTCCTGCCCCTGCTTCGAACCACTCCGCATGC
>VFKJ01001117.1 GCA_009885595.1 Myxococcales bacterium
AGCGACGGCGGCGGCGGCGGCGGCGGGCTGCCCGCTCCCGCGGGGGTACGGCATGCCCGCCTTCGGCATGTTGACGGGATTTCCGGGCGACGCGACGGCGGGCCGGGCGGGTGCGGCGGGCGGGTTGGGCTTCGGCGCAGCGGCCGGCGCCGACGCGGCGGGCGGGTTGGCCTTCGGCGCAGCGGCCGGCGCGGGCCTGGCAGGCGGAGGCGCGGCGGACGCCTTCGGCGCAGGCACGTTCGCGAAGGAGGTGAGCTCGAGGGGCGCGAGCATCCACGCGGTGCGAAGGATGACGTCGCCCTCGCCCGCCACCTCCTGGGTGAGCTGGCCCAGGGAGCGCACGCCGTCGAAGTAGTTGAGCGCGCGGGTCTCTTGCGGCGTCAGGCGGATGTCGCTGATCGCCACGCGCCCGGCGCTCTTCATCACCGGCAGGGGCAACACGCTCGCCAGCCGCTGACGGACCTCGGAGATCGGCACGCGCCGCAGCGCTTCCAGGTACACCGCCCACTTGTTGCCCATCGGCATCGAGCGCGCTGCGGGCAGCTCCTCGAGATCGAAGGTGAAGCTGCCGTGGCTCGCGCTGAGCACCTTCTGCAGCAGCTGGCTGGCGCGCTGCCCCAGGTGCTGGAACACCGCGTTGGGGTTGAGAAGGCCCAGCCCGAAGAGCGCGCCGAGCAGCTCGCCACCGAAGCGCGCCAGCTGCGGCTGGGCTTGCTCGAGCTGCGCCTTCGTCGCCAGCTTCTGCGCCAGCAGGAAGACCTCGAGCGAGTCTTCGGGGTGGGTGGAGTCGAGGAACTCCGGGTTGCCCTTCTTGAAGTGGAGCTGCAGCTCGCGGTCCGCCACCTTCAGCGTCAGCAGGCCGGTCGTCTCGGACACGACCGCGTAATAGTAGAGGTGCTGCGGCGTCACCTCGCCCCCCAGCTCGCCCGAGGGCGGCACCCGCAGGTCGCCCACCGGCGCAGGCGGCGGCGCGCTGGGGCGCGCGGCAGTCGGCGAGCCAGCCGGCGCGCGCGGAGGCGGAGGACGTCCCTGCGCCGAGGGGGTGGCGGCGTTGATGAAGTCCGCGATCGACGGCGAGTTGCGCACGGTCGAGGGCGAGGCGGGGACCGGCGCGCGCGCCGCCGCGGTATTCATGACGTCGCTCAGCGTGGGCGAACGCCCGGGGGGGCGCGATTGCACCCCGGCGGGCGGTCCTCCGGGACGTCCCTGCTGAGGCCGGGCACCCGGGCCGGCGGTGGGCGCGCTCCAAATACCGGGACCTGCCACCGGCCCGCGCGTCCCAGGCCCCGCCACGGGGGCGCCGACCGGACCACCGGGCACCGTGCTCGCCGGAGCAGGCGCGTCTCCAGGGCCTCCCGCCGGCCCCGGTCCACTTCCCGTGATGGAGCCGGTGACGGCCGCGGGCAGCACCACCTGGCCCCACTCGGCGTCCAGCTCGTCGCCCGGGATGACGGTGTCTCCCCACGTCTCCCTGGGGAAGATCACCCTCAGCCCCGGCACCCGGCCCGGGTAGACGTAGTTCACCCCATCGGTGGAGATCTGCATGCGGCCGGCGATCACCCCGTTGTCGATCAGGAGCTCGACGCTGGGCGGCGTCAGGGGGCCGTACACCTGCCCCTTGTCGTTGCGGACCCAGACCTGGAGAAGCTCGCTCATCGGGGGCGGAAACTAATGCACATTGCCCCGCTCGACGATGGATTGGTACGGGCCGGGGGGAGTGGGCGATACTGCCCCTCATGACGATCAAAGGCATCCGCGCGGCGCTGACGCAGGCCCGCAAAGACGGGAAGGTCGATGTCGCCGAGGTGGACAAGATCGTCCTCAAGGCTCGCAGCGGGTGGGGCCTCGACCCGTCGGAGCGCGCCGAGCTGGTGAAGATGGCCGACACCTTCGACGACCCGGCGAAACAGCGCCTGCTCTCGCACCTCTCAGCGATGGGCCAGAAGAGCGCCTGGGTGAACGTGGAGGCCGGCGGGCTCACCTCGGTGAAGGGCCGCTACGCGAACTACGCGGTGGGCGTGCCCGGGCTCTGTGCGAAGCTGGGCTTGTTCGACAACTGCTTCTCGATGAAGGGCGCGGCGAAGGCCGACGGGCTGGTGAAGGTGGCCATCGAAGGCCAGAGCGTCTCGGTCAACGTGAAGAAGGGCGAGACCGCGGCGCAGGTGCTGGAGAAGGTGAAGGCGGCGCTGCCGCGCCAGGTCTCGGGCGTGCTGCTGCAGGGCGACGTGCAGCCCTACGACGGCGCCTCGTTCCAGGGCACCGCGGCGCAGTCGGCCGACACCGCCGCGCACCTGATGCTCTACAAGCCCGCCTCGCTGGGCCTTACGCCCGGAGAGCTGCCGCTCAAGGTGGTGGTGACCGGCTACGGCGCCTTCATGGGCATCACCGACAACCCCTCGGCGAACCTGGCGCAGCAGCTCGCCGAGGCGGGCGTCAAGGGCGGCATCGTGGAGTACCGCCGCCTCGACGTGACCACCGATGCGGTCGACCGCTTCGTGGCCGAGATGCGGCGCTCGCCGCCCGACGTCATCCTCTCCATGGGCGTCACCCACGGGCAGGCGCAGGTGGAAGAGCGGCCGGAGAATCACCTCGGCGCGGCCCCCGACGGGAACAACGTGCAGATGACCGATCGCCAGGTGCGCACCGGCGGGCCGGGGGAGCTGACGACCGATCTCCCGGTGCAGACCATCGACGACGCGCTGAAGCCCTTCGGCGACGCCCGGGTGGTGGGCACCAGCAGGAGCGACCCCAACTACGCGCCCGATCGCAGCGCCTACTTGTGCAATTACCTCGGGTACAACCTGGCCACGGAGTTCGCGGGCACCCCGAAGACGACCGCGGGCTTCATGCACATCAGCCCCCAGACCCCGCCCGATCAGATGCACGCGGTGCTCGAGGCCGTGACGGCGCGGCAGCTCGATTGGCGTCGCGAGCAGCAGCCCACCAACTGACGAAGCGGAAGATGCGCCGAGGCGGCGCGACCCAGTTAAGAGAGCCCTCGTGAAGACGAACTCCGCCCCCGCGAACGCGTGGGAGATCCGCATGAACTGGGGCGATCGCGCGCTCGAGGCCGAGGTGGTCGACGGCCGCGGGCGCAAGACCTTGTCCTTGGGCGAGCGGAAAGAAGACGACTTCGTCATCGGCGGTGGCGCCCGGCTGCAGTTCGTCTGGACGGAGACGGGGCTCGAGGTGAGCTTCTCCACGGGCGTGGGCGGCACCGCCTCACTCAAGGGCGACGCCCCGGTGACCCTGGGCCAACTGGTGGAGCGCGGGGTGGTGAAGGAAGACGCGAACGCCTTCACCCTGACGCTCAGCGGCACCGATGCGCTGACGCTGCAGGTCGCAGATCAGGTGATCGAGGTGAAGCAGGCGCGCGGGCGCATCGCGCGGCTGCAGATCGACGCGTGGGCGACCCTGGCGTTGATCGGGGGGCTGCTGCTGCTGGTGGCCTGGATCGTCAGCACCATCGGGCCGATGCAGGGGCTCAACCTGATCCCGAAGACGAAGTGACCGCCTTCTCCCTCTCCCCCGCGGGGGAGAGGGTCGGGGAGAGGGGTAGAGCCGGACGCTTACTTCTGCTCGTCCTTCGCCTGGGCGCGCGCCTTCTTCCCCGCGTCGCGCACCCGCTCCACCAGCCCGCGCGCCTGGCTGACGAGCCGGCCC
>VFKJ01001088.1 GCA_009885595.1 Myxococcales bacterium
CGCCGGTGAAGGTGCGCTGGCGCATCACGGAGATCTGCACCGTGCCGCTGGTGCCTGGCGTCAGCGTCAGCACGCCGGGCGTGAGCGTGAGCATGAAGGCCGCAGCAGAGCCGGTGCCGTCGGTCGGACCTCCGCTGGGAAATCCGCCGTCGAGGTTCGGGCCCCGGTTCCCGCTACACGCACACAGCGCGGCTCCCACGAGCGCGCACACGCCACCCACTCTCCCCATGGTGTCCCCCGGGGGGGACGACGGTGCATCACGCGGACCAAAGACGCTTCGTTCGCGGGACCGCGAGCGGGCGAGCGCCCACCTGGGGACGCGACCCGAAAGGCACGCACCTGAGACGTGCGCTGAAGGGCGGTCGAAGGCGCAGTCAACGCGCGGCGAACTCCGACTGGGTGGTACTCAAAAACAGGGTCCGCAGAGGGCGGAGCGAAAAAATTCCCGGCTGACCTGCTCCACCGGGGAGCGCGCCTTTCCCCCGGGTGCTGCCTATAAGCACGCCCACATGCGTTCACTGTCATTGGCTCTCGCCGCCCTCCTCGTCACGGGCTGCGCCACCCTCGCGCCCACCCTCACCCGGGTGAACCCGAAGGACGAAGCGAAGCTCGCCGCCGCAGCCGAGGCCTTCTACCGGGCCCAGACGCCCGACCAGCTGCGCGCCGCCGTCATCGAAGCGAAGGCCGCCGGCCCCGACACCGCGCTCCACCACGAGCTGGCCGCCCGCCTGGCGCAGCTGGAAGCCCGCGACGCCGACGTGGTGACGCACCTGGTGGCGACGCTCTCCGACACCGCGGGTGACGCGGCCCTCTTCCACCTGCACGTGCTCGCCGCGCTGGAGCTGACCTGGGCGCAGCGCGCCGTGGTGCGTGAGCTCTACCGCGGCCTCGTCGCCGGCCACCCGTCGGCTGAGCTGCGCGCGCTCGCCGCCTCGCACCTCGCCACCCTGCTCAACGCCGAGGGCGACTTCTCCGGGCGCGACGAGGCGATCGCCGGCATCCCCGGGCAGCTCGACCTGGCCTTCGTCGGCACCTGGGACAACGATCAGGGCAAGGGCTTCGACCTCGAGTTCACGCCCGAGCAGCGGCCCGCCCTCACCGAGACCTACGAGGGCCGGGTGGGCCCGCTCACGTGGCGGCAGCAGGTGCCGAAGGATCCACGCGGCCGCTACGATCTGCTGCAGCTGATGACGCCCACGCGGTGGTCCGCCGCGTACGCGCAGGGCACCTTCACCACCGAGGTGGACGGGGTGCAGGCGCTGCGCCTCACCTCGACCGATCCGCTCAAGGTGTGGGTCGACGGCAAGCTCGTCTTCGCCGCCGCGCAGCTCGAGCGCAGCGTGCCTGATCACCTCGTCGTTCCCGTCCAGCTCGCCAAGGGCAGGCACGTGGTGCTGATCAAGTCCGCGCACCGGGAAGGCCTCTGGTACCTCGCCGCGCGGGTGACGCCCTTCGAAGGCGACGCCTTCAAGCGCGAGCTCGACCCGATGCTGGCCTGGCGCGCCTCCTCGCTCTCTTCCAGCCCGGCGCGCATGCTGGCGCACGCGGTGGGCTGGGCGCACCTGAGCGCGGGCGGTGCCACCACCGTGCGCTTCGCCGACGCCGCGGCCGCCAAGCTGCCCCGCTCGCTGGTGCTGCGTTCCTGGGTGGTGGACGCCCTCTGGTACAACCAGGAGCGCGGCCGCACCGCGGATCTCCTCGCCGCGCTCGACGCCGAGGTGGGTGAGACGCTGCCCTTCATCCGCCTGCGGCAGGCGCGCTTCCACCAGCAGCAGGGCCTGAAGCAGAAGGCCCGCGAGCGGCTGCTCCAGCTGAAGAAGGACGCGCCGCAGCTGCACGAGGTGTGGGACCTGCTGGCCGACGTCTGGCGCGGCGAAGGCTGGACCGAGGACGAGGTGCGCGCCTTGAAGACGCGCGCCGAGCGCTTCGGCAGCTCGCCAGAAGAAGACCTCGAGCTGAGCCGCGCGCTGGGCCGGTACGGCAAGCGGGAAGAGGCGGTGGAGGTGGCCGACCAGGTCCTCTCCGAGCTGCCCTACTTCCCGCAGGCGCTCACCCGCGAAGCGGACCTCGCCTCAGAAGCGGCTGACTTTCGCGAGGTGAAGAAGCACCAGCTGGCGCGGCTGGAGTCGTGGCCCACCGACTACTCCGGCTGGCTGGCGCTGGCCGAGACCGAGCGCCGCCTGGGCGACTTCAAGGCCTCCGAAGCGGCGCTGCTCGAGGCCGAGGCGCTCTCGCCCGAAGCCGCGGTGCCGAGGTCGAAGCGTGGAGATCTCGCCTACGAGCGCGGCGACACCCTGGGCGCGGTCACCCTGTGGAAGCGCGCGGTCGAGCTCAACCCGGAGAACGAGGCGCTCGCCAACCGCGTCGAGTTCCTCTCGCCCGAGACCCGCGGCGAGTGGATGGCCGACCTGCCCGACGAGACGCGGCTGGAGGCGCTGGTGAAGGCGCGCGGCAAGCTCAAGCAGCTGTCCGGCGCCGACGTGGCGTACCTGCTCGATCACGAGGTGACGCTGCTCAACACCGACGGCAGCACCTCGAACGTGGTGAGCGTGGTCATTCACGCGTGGAACGCGCAGGGCCGCGATCGGATCATCCGCCAGAGCGTGGGCGGGGGCCGGCTGCGGGTGCTGCACGCCTACGCGGTCGACGAGAAGGGCCAGCGCAGCGAGGCCTCGAGCGAGCGGAACCGGCAGATCTTCTTCCGCGGCATGCAGCCGGGCTCCACCCTGGTGCTGCAGTACCGGCTCGACACTCCGCCCAAGGGCTACCTCGCTCGCTATTACAACGAGACCTGGAGCTTCCAGGGCGTGGGCGATCAACGCGAGGAGTCCACCCTGGTGCTCTGGGCGCCGCTCAACGCGAAGCTGCACGAGTACAAGGTCGGCCAGGCCGAGCACACCCAGCAGAAGCGCGGCGAGCTGTTGCGCTTCACCTGGACCACCAAGAGCACGCCGCCGTTGATCAGCGAGCCCGCGATGCCCACCGTGGGTGAGCTCGCCATCAACATCTACCTGTCCACCGTGCCCGACTGGAAGACGTGGCTCTCGTGGGAGCAGGCGCTGCTCGAGGGCGTCTTCCGCGACAGCCCCGAGCTCGAGGTGGTGGCGAAGGGCCTGGGCAAGGGCAGCCCCGACGCCGCGGAGAAGCTCGATCGCATTCACACCTTCGTGATGGAAGAGATCCGCTACCAGCAGGACTACGAGAGCTTCATCGCCGGCGTGAAGCCGCACCCGGCCTCGATGACGCTCGAGCGCCGCTACGGCGACTGCAAGGACAAGGCGGTGCTCTTCATCGAGCTGGCCCGCAAGCTGGGCGTCGACGCGCACTTCGCGCTGGTGCGCACGCGCGATGCGGGGCCCGTGCGGCGAGACGTGCCCATGCAGCAGTTCAACCACGCCATCGTCTACGTGCCCGAGCAGCCCGGCGTGCAGGCGCGCTTCTTCGACCCCACCGCGGAGCTGCTCGACGTCAGCTCGGTGCGCAGCGACGACGTGGGCACGCAGTCGCTGGTGTTCGACCCGAAGACGAACATGCACACCTGGCGGGAGATCCCCTACCAGGCGCCCGAGGCCAACCGGGAGACCACCACCGTGGTGCTCGACCTCGACGCCAAGGGCGGCGCCAGGGGCTCGCTCACCCTGGAAGCGGTGGGCCGCTCGGGTTCTGCCATTCGCCGCACCGCGAAGAACCAGGCCGTCTTCACCCAGGTGGCGCAGCGCATCGCCTCGGCGTACCTGCCCAACGCCACCACGTCCGACGTGCGGGCGCTCGAGGTGGAGTCGCTGCGCGTGCCCGCCGCCATCCGCATGGACGTCGCCGCCGGCGCCTTCGCCCGCGCGGAAGGCGACACCCTGCGGCTCAAGCTGCCCTCCGATGCCAACCCGCGGAGCACCTTCGCGCTGGCCACCCGGGACCACCCGCTGCTGCTGGGCACGCCCACCATGAGCCAGATGCAGCTCGAGCTCACCCTGCCCGAGGGCTTCGAGGCGAAGAAGCTGCCGGGCGGCGGGACGGTGAGCCTGCCGTGCCTGTCGTTGACGCGCGAGGTGTCGCTGACGGGCCGGGTGGTGAAGAGCAAGCAGACCTGGCGCACCACCTGTGAGCGGTTGTCCGCGCAGGAGTACCCCACCTACCGCGCGAAGCTCGACGACATGGTGCGGCTGCTGGACGACGAGCTGGTGCTGGGGCCCTCGACCGCGGCGAAGAAGCCGCTGGCGGCGGTGAAGAAGTAAGTCATCTCCCCAGAGGCGCCTGTTGAACCTCAGCTGGGGGTGGTGGTTCGGCCCGGGGACGCCTGTCCTTGAAGATCATTCCCAGGCCCGCGAGCAGCACCAGCACCACCACCGCGAGCCCCACCCACCAACCGCGACTGCTGCCCGGCGGATCTTCGAACACCGGCTGCTCGGAGGTGTCGAAGGTCGGCAGCGGACCCGAGTTGGTGGCGGAAGGAACGGCGGGTAACGAGCTCGAGCTGGGACCGCGCGGTGGCTGGGGCCGGGTCCGGTCGAGCAGCGCGGCGGGCGAGGCGCGACCCAGCGGGGTGGCGAGCGCAGGAAAGGTGCCCGACACCACCGCGTGCAGCACGGGGCTGCTGGTCTCCTCGCTGGTGCCGCTGGCGAGCGCCGACAACGCCACCCGCTCTTCATCGCCGGGCGGCCAGAGCTCGTTCATCAACTCGGCCACCTCTTCGTTCTCCGCGGCGTGCACCACCGCCGCCTCGAGCGCCTGGCGCAGCGCGCGGGCAGAGTCGAAGCGGTCGTCTGGGTTCTTCTCCAGCGCCATCATCACCACGGTGGCGAGCGCGGGGTTCAAGGTGGGCATCACCTCCATCGGGGGGCGGGGGCTTTCCTGCAGCACCGCCAACGAGATGGACGTCTCGCTCGGGCCGACGAAGGGCCGCTTGCCGGTGAGCGCGCGGTAGAGCACCACGCCCAGCGCGAACACGTCAGCGCGGCCGTCGAGCGGCTTGCCCAGCAGGTACTCAGGGGCGATGTAGCCGTGCTTGCCCTTCACGGTGCCCGCGGTGGTGGCGGCGGCGAGCAACGCGGGCGTGGCGGCCTTGGCGATGCCGAAGTCCACCAGCTTCACCTGGCCGGAGAAGCCGACCAGCAGGTTGTCCGGCGAGACGTCGCGGTGCACCAGGCCGACGTGACGGCCTTCTCGGTCCTTGAGGCGGTGCGCGTAGTCGAGCCCGCTCGCGGCATCCATGATGATGCGGGCGATGAGCTTCTCGTTGATGGGGAAGCCCTTCACCTTCGCCCGCTTGAGCACGCGCGCCAGCGAGAAGCCCTCGAGGTACTCCATCGCGATGTAGAGGGTCTCGCGTTCCTGCCCGAGGTCGAAGATCTGCACGCAGTTGGAGTGCGTGAGCATCGCGGCGAGCCGCGCCTCGTTGACGAACATCGCGACGAACTGCGGGTTCTGCGCGAGCTGCGGGAGGATGGTCTTCAGCACCACCAGCTTCTCGAAGCCGGCGATGCCCACCGAGCGCGCCAGCCACACCTCGGCCATCCCTCCCGTGGCGAGGCGGCCCAGCACCTGGTAGCGCGCGAGCGTCGGTGTGTTCGGCATGCGAAAGTTCGTGGTCCCCACCACGAGCGCGGCAGCTTACTCCCCCCGCGAAACCTGGCGCGTGGGGTAGGACGCAGGAGTGCGCGGGTCGAAGAAACCACCCCGGTGGCTGGAAGCGGCGCGGCTGCGCACCTCGGGCGAGGGCGCTGACTGGCTCTCCCGCGCCCTCTCCCGAGCGGGCGTGATGCCGCTCAAGGACGCGGAAGAGGCGATTCGCGCTGGCCGAGTGCGCCTCGACTCGCGTGAGCAAAAGGAGCCGATGGCGCCGATACACCCACACTCGCGGGTGTCTCTCGATGGGAGAGAGGTGTCGCTCGCGTTTCGCACGCGCGTGCTCGCGTTTCACAAGCCCGCGGGGGTGGTGACGCACGGGAGCGATCCCCAGGGCATCGGCACGGTGTTCGAGGCGCTGGCGGCGGTGTTGCCGCGCGAGCTGGAGCGCTTCGGGTGGCACGCGGTGGGAAGGCTCGATCGCGACACCACGGGCCTGCTGCTGTTCACCAACGACGAGAAGTTCGTCGCCCACGCGACCGCGCCGGCGACGCACCTGCCCAAGCGCTACGTGGCGAAGGTGGGCGCTAAGGTGAACGACGCGAAGCTCGCGCCGCTGCGGCGGGGCGTGAAGCTGGACGACGGTGAGCTGACCCGGCCCGCGAAGGCCAGGCCGCGCGGGGAAGACGCGGTGGAGCTGGTGCTCACGGAGGGCCGCTTTCACCAGGTCAAGCGCATGCTCAACGTGGTGGGGCTGCCGACCCTGGCGCTGCACCGCGAGGCGGTGGGGCTGCTCGAGCTCGACGTGCCGCTGGGCGGGTTTCGGGAGCTGACTGATGACGAGGTGAAGACGAAGCTGCACTTCGAGCCCAGGGCTCCCTCTCCCCGCGGGGGAGAGGGCGGTCAGTGACGTCGCAGTCGTTGATGCGCGAGCCGCGGGCCAAACCACGCCAGCTCCAGCACCGACGCGATCAGCACCCAGGCCTCCTCTTCGGCCGACCTCGTCGGGAGCAGGTGGGTGACGAGGGACGTCGGTGACGCCGCCCGGTTCGCGTCGCTGGTGGTGCGGGTGTCGAGCGTCGCCACCTCGCGCCCTCGCAACCCGAGGCGCGCCACGGGCGGCTCGCGCCGATAGGTCCCGAGCGGAGTCGCGTCGGCGGCGAAGAGCTCTGCCTGCCCGAGCCGGAAGGTGCCGAGCGGTACGCCGTTGAGGACGGCCTGACACACCCCGGTGGAGATGCGCAGCTCGAGCCGGTGGGCCGAGGTGGTCGCCTGCACCAACCCCTCGGTGCCGTCGTGGCGCGCGTCCATGGTGAACGCGAGCAGCCAGCCCGCGGGATTCCGGCCGGACGGCACGCGGCCGCTGGCGCGATCGCCTCGCCCGAGCACGCCTGAGGTGTAGGTCGAGGCGCCCACCCACTCCCGGGTCAGCTCGCTGAGCGAGGCCGGGCCCCAGGGAAGGAGGTCCGCGACGGCGCCCGAGCGCACGGCCGCGGCCGTCTGATCCACTTCCTGCTGGGCGCCGCGCAGCTTGAGGAAGACGAAGACGAACAGCAGCGGCACACCCACGCACGCGACGAGCCCGCCGCACAGCGCGAAGAGAATCCCGATGGAGGCGTCGTTCACCACGCGACTCCTACTCCCTGGCGCTGATCAGTACCTGATCAACGCTAGAGGTTGAACCCCTGCAGCAGCACCGAGCCAATCGAGAACATCGCGTACGGCACCATGCCGGCCGCCCCCGCGTAGTCCTTCGCCAGCCGCTGCCCGAAGAACAGGCTCACCACGTTGAGCCCGGCGAGCGCCGCGCCGGCGAACGCGATTCCGGAGTCGCGCGTGAGCAGCACCATCACGCACCCCGC
>VFKJ01001173.1 GCA_009885595.1 Myxococcales bacterium
CTACGTCGCGAAGGTCGAGTGCCAGGGGTGCGGGGCGCTTGTGCCCAGGCCGGTGAAGCTCGCGCCTGGCGCCAGGGTGGAGCTGCAGCTCCCTTGAGCTGATCGTCAGCGGCGGCGTGGGGCGTTGAACGGCTCCGCGCGGTGCGGCTGCTGCGAGAGCTGAGGCGAGGGCGCTTGCAGGGCCTTGATGGACAGCCCGATGCGCTTCCGCGCCTCGTCCACCTGCAGCACCTTCACCTTCACCCGGTCGCCGACCTTCACCACCTCGGAGGGATCCTTCACGAAGCGGTTCGACAGCTCGCTCACGTGCACCAGCCCGTCCTGGTGCACGCCGATGTCCACGAAGGCGCCGAACGCGGCCACGTTGGTGACGATGCCGTTGAGCACCTGCCCCGGCTTCACGTGGCTCAGCTCGGTCACCGCCGCGTCGAAGCCCACCTCGGTGAACTCGGCGCGGGGATCGCGGCCAGGCTTCTTCAGCTCGAGCACGATGTCCTGCAGGGTGGGCAGCCCGACGCCCTCCGCCTCGTCGACGTACTTCTTCGGCTCCACCTTCGCTGCGAGCGACTCGTCGCCCACCAGCGCGCCGCGGCTCACGCCCAGATCCTTCGCCATCTTCGTCACCAGCGCGTACCGCTCCGGGTGCACCGCGCTGGCGTCGAGCGGCTCGTCTCCCCCGCGAATGCGCAAGAAGCCGGCGCACTGCTCGAAGGCCCGCGCGCCCAGCCGCGGCACCTTCTTGAGCTGCGCGCGGGTGGCGAAGGCGCCGTGCTCCCCGCGAAACGCGACGATGGCGGTGGCGAGTGCGGGGCCCAGGCCGGCGATGTAGCGGAGCAGGGTGGGGGAAGCGGTGTTGAGCTCGACGCCCACCTTGTTCACCACGCTCTCCACCACGCGATCGAGCGAGGCGGTGAGCGCGGGCTGATCGACGTCGTGCTGGTACTGCCCCACCCCGATGCTCTTGGGATCGAGCTTCACCAGCTCGGCCAGCGGATCCTGCAGGCGCCGCCCGATGGACACCGCGCCGCGCAGGGTGACGTCCATGTCGGGCAGCTCTTCGCGCGCGACCTCCGAGGCGGAGTAGACCGAGGCGCCCGCTTCGCTGACGCTGATCACGCGCAGGTCCTTCGGAATCACTGCAGAGCTCTGCAGCTTCTTCACGAACGCTTCGGTCTCCCGCCCCGCGGTGCCGTTGCCGATGGCAATCGCCGCGGACGGGTGCTGCTTGATCAACGCCGCGAGCTGCACGCCCGCTTCCGATTCGCGGCCGGTGTGCGGGTAGATGGTCGCCTGGGCCAGCACGCCGCCGCGCGGATCGAGCGCCACCACCTTGCAGCCGGTGCGCAGGCCGGGGTCGATGGCGATCAGCGGCTTCCCTCCCAACGGCGGCGCGAGCAACAGCGCGGTGAGGTTCTTCGCGAACACGGCGATCGCTTCTTCGTCGGCGCGCTCCTTCAAGGCGCGCCGGCGTTCACTCTCCAGCGAGGGGAGCAGCAGCCGCTCGGTCGCGTCGACGAGCGCGAGGTCGAGTTCCTTCGCCAGCACCGGCGCCGCGCCCTTCTTCACCACCGCCTGGCGCACCCGCCCGCTCACCTGAACGGGAGGCAGCTCGAGCGAGACCTTGAGCAGCCCTTCGGTCTCTCCGCGCTCGGCGGCGAGCACCCGGTGCGAGGGCGCGTTCTTCGCGCGCTCGCGACGGCCGAGGTGGTCCTGGTACTTCGAGAGCTCAGGCGCCTTCGACTTTCCCCGCGCGACGTCCACCACCAGCTCGGCGTCGTCGGCGAAGAGCTGGCGCAGCTCGGCGCGCAGCGAGGCCTTCTCGGCGATCACCTCGGCGACGATGTCCCGCGCGCCGGCCCAGACGGTGTCGACGTCGAGAAGTTCCTTGCTGGCGTCCACGTACGGCTGCGCGAGCGCTTCGCGGGAAAGTGCGGTGGAGCCCTGCGCGAGGAGCACGTCGGCGAGCGGCTGCAGCCCGCGCTCCCGGGCCGTCTGGGCGCGGGTGCGGCGCTTGGGGCGCCAGGGGAGATAGAGGTCCTCCAGCGCGGCGAGCGTGGTGGCCGCGAGGATGGCGCGCTCCAGCTCGGGGGTGAGCACGCCTTGCTCCTTCAAGCTGGCGAGGATGGTGGCGCGGCGGTCTTCGCGGGTGTCGACCACCTTCGCGTGCGCGGCGATGCGCGAGATGGCCTCGTCATCGAGCGCGCCGGTGGCCTCTTTGCGATAGCGGGCGATGAAGGGCACCGTGGCGCCGCCTTCGAGCAGCTCGAGGGTGGCGGCGACGCCCGCGAGGGGCAGCGCGAGCTCGCGGGAGACCAACTGGGCGCGGAGTGACATGGCGCGCGACCTTATTCGCTCCCTCTCCCCCTCGGGGGAGAGGGTAGGGGAGAGGGGTCGAACTTCCTCGCTGCGCGAGCGCGCGGAAGCTCAGCTGTCCCTGCTGGTGTCGCGTCAGCTCGAGTGAAACAACCCCGGCGTGCTCGCTCTCTTCGCCGCCGCCGCGCTCGCTGCCTCGCCGGAGTTCTCCTTCGGGTTCACCAACCAGGACGGCACGCTGCTCCTCGCGCTCAGCCCGGTGAACAACGCGGCAGGCCTCACCCAGGTCGTCTGTGATGGGCGCGCGCTCGAGGTGCGCTACCTGCGCGAGCAAGCCAAAGGAGAGCAGGACACCGGCAGGCAGACCGCGCGCAACTTCACTCAGACGAAGGGCGCGCTGTTCAAGGTGAAGGGCGCCGCGGCTGCGGACGCGCTGTGCCTGCTCGGCAGCAAGGCCGCGTTCAAGAAGCGCACGCTCCTTTCGGTCACCACGGAGACGGGCAGTTGCGATGAGAAGACCAGCGCGCTCGCGGGTTCCCTCACCGGGCGCGACGTGGAGAGGTGCTTCTCCACCGGCAGCTTCCCCGGAGGCCGGCTCGCCTTCGCCAGCTACAAACTCGACGGCAGCAGCGCGCTCGCCGCCGTGCTGGTGGTGCCGGAGAAGGGCACGCCCGCGGTGCGCAAGTTCCCCGCGGAATGGGAGCGCGGCGCTCCCAGTTGCTGGCGCGCGGATGATGGCTGCGAGTTCGACGCGTCGAGCTACCGCGTCGCGTTTGCCATGAGCGGGACCGCGGGCCTCGAGCTCTACGCGCTCTGGGCCGGCGCCGAGGGCGAGAACGCCGAGTTGCTGCGGGTGAAGGGCTTGGCTCTCGAGGTGGCAGCGTCTGCGAGTCGGTACTGGTCGCCTGAATAACCTCGCAATCCCCTCACCCCGACCCTCTCCCCTGTAGGGGA
>VFKJ01000163.1 GCA_009885595.1 Myxococcales bacterium
CAGATGGCCCTCGAGGGGAAGCTATAGGCAGGCCCTTCGCTTACTTCTTCTTCGCGGGCGCGGCCTTCTTGGCGGGCTCGGCCTTCGCGGCCGCCGGCTTGAACTTGAGCACGTAGGCACCCACGTCGCGGATCTGCTGATCGTTCAGCGCGCCCGCCCACGCCACCATCAGGGGCGACTTGCCGTTCGCTGCGCCGCCTTCCTTCACCATCTTGTAGACCCACTCGTCGGTGAGGCGAACCGCGTTCACCGCATCGGTGAAGTTGGTGGGCTTGGGGTTGAGCGCGGCGCCCGCAGGGCCATTGCCGTCGCCCTTCTCCCCGTGGCACGCGACACAGAGGGTCTTGTAGCTGGTCTCACCCTTGGTCCCGTCGCCCTTGAGGTCAAAAGGGGCGGCGAAGGCGGGGAGCGCGACGAGACCGGCGACCAGCACGAGCTTCTTCATGAGGTTCTTCTCCAAAAAGGGGGTTGGCGCGGCGTGGGAGACGGGGGGCTCTTGCCGCGATTCAGTCAGCCCCGCAAGTCAGATGACGAAAACACTGTAGGGACGCGATCCACATCACTGCGCTGCAGAATTTGCGCCAACGAAGGGGCGAATCGCGGCGATCACTTGATCCAGCGGGTGGGGCTCGCCTGCAGAGGTTGCGACCTCCGGCCCGGAAAGGCGGGTGCCATCGCGCAAGGTGACCTCGAGGAGCGCGAGCGAGAGCGGGGGGTGCGAGAAGACCTGCACGGCCACGCGGGCGACGTCAGCCACGGCGCTGCGGCGCGGCGCCAGGGAGAAGCCGATTGGCCAACCCTCGACCAGCTCCCGGGTGAAGCGAAGGCGCACGCCGAGGCGCGCGCGCTGAAGGTTGCGCAGCGTCGCCGGCAGGCCGAGCAGCGCGACGATCAGCAGCAGTGCGCTCACCGGCCAGATGATCAGCCGGGCGCTCTGGGGCGTCTCGAGCGCGAGCGCGAGCCCCAGCAAGAGGGCGCCTCCGGAGACCACCAGCGAGGCGATGGCCTTCTTCCACCCCGGCAGGCGCTGCTCCAGCACCAGCTCGTCGGGGGTGTGCCGGGCGACGCGCCACTCCGGCCCCAGCGGCAGCCCTTCACGCATCGAGGGCGTCGATCGCGGTCTGCAGCACCCGCAGCCGTGCCTGGCGCTTGTCGTTGGCGGGGACGATCACCCAGGGCGCGTCGGGGCGGTGCGTGCGATCGAACGCGTCCTGGTACGCCGAGAGGTACTCGTCCCACTTCTTGCGGTTGCGCCAGTCGTCGGGCCCGATCTTGAAGTTCTTGATGGGGTCCTTCTCGCGTTCCTTGAAGCGCTCGAGCTGCGTCTTCTGATCGAGGTGCAGGAAGAACTTCACCACCGTCACCCCGTCATCGGTGTGCATGCGCTCGAAGCCGTTGATCTCGTCGTAGGCGCGCTGCCATTCCTTGACGCTGCTGTAGCCCTCGACGCGCTCGACGAGCACGCGGCCGTACCAGCTGCGATCGAAGACCGCGATGGTGCCCCTGGGCGGCATGCGGGTGGCGAAGCGCCAGAGGTAGTGGTGCGAGCGCTCTTCTTCACCGGGCGCCGCGATGGGCCACACCTTGTAGCCACGGGGATCCATCAGGGCGGTGAGGCGCCTGATCGCCCCGCCTTTTCCGGCGGCGTCCCAGCCCTCGAAGACGAAGACCGCGCGGCGCTTCTCTATCCAGTAGCGGACCTGGAGCTCGTAGAGGCGCTCCTGCAGTTCCTTGATGAGCGTGTCGGCCGCGTCCTTGTCCTTCGTCTTCCCGCTCAGCTCCGTCGCCTCGAGCTGCAGGGTCCCGGGCGGGTGGACCTCGAAGGCCCACGCGTTCAGGCTGGTGTCGGTGAAGCGCCCCTTCTTCTCTTTCCTGGCCATGGCCCCCAGTGTGGGGCCGGAACCCACCCCCGCGGAAATGGTTTCTGCCGCCGTTCGTTGGAGCGTCCATGAACATCGCACACGTCGCCACCTACGTGCGGAGCCGCTCGATCGCCCGATGGAAGAAGGTGCTGGGCGTGCTCGCGGTGATCTACGCCGTGGCGCCCGTGGACCTCATTCCCGACCTCATTCCCATGTTCGGCTGGCTGGACGACTTGGGCTTCCTCGCGGTGGCCTTCGGCTTCATCGCCCGCGACATGGCGAAGCACGCCAGGGAAGCAAAGCAAGCGAACGAGACGCCGCCCGCCCAGCAGGTGATCGACGTGACGGGCGAAAGGTCAGCCGAGCCGCGCGTGACCTCGGGCTCCGGCCCGTCATTCTGACCGCGCAGCTTCCGCGCGCCGAGCAGTCCCCGTGCAGGACTTGCGGCATGGCTGGCACGCGGCACTGAGTGACCTGCTGGCATACCCAGTGCTGGTGACACGGGCATGGTCAGGACGGTCATCCCCGCCGTGCGGAAGTTCATGTCCACCTCACCGATCACCATCGGCCCCCAGGCCTTGCGCGCCGAGGCGCTGGCGCTGATGCGCAGCAAGAAGATCCATCACATGCCGGTGGTCGAGAGCGGCAAGGCGATTGGGCTCGTCACCGATGGAGATCTCGCCGAGCTGGTGCCGGGGACCGATGGCAAGGCAACCGTGCGCGACCTGATGCGGCCCCGGCCGTACACGGTCTCGCCCGAGGCCTCGGTGGAAGACGTGGTGCGCGAGATGACCCTGAACAAGGTCGGCTCGGCGGCGGTGGTCGTCGACAATGGCCGGGTGGTGGGCATGTTCACCGCCACCGACGGGTTGAGGGCCTTCGCCGACTATCTGCGCAACGCGCGCTGACGTTTTTTTGCAGTGCGCGGAAGAGCGGGGGCGGGCAGAAGGCGGGCATGACCCGCGCACTGCCGCTGCTCGCCGTGTTCTCCCTCGTCGCCTGCAAGACTGCTGAGACCCCCGCGCCGGCCAAGCCTGCCCCGGTGGAAGCGCCCCGGCCGGTCGAAGCGCCGCCGGCCCCGGTGCCGCCTCCCGAGCCGAAGATCGAGCTGGCCGCCGCGCCTGCGCTGCCCCGGGTGCCTGCGGGGCTCTCCGAGATCGCGGCCCCCGCGGACAACCCCACCACCGCCGAGAAGGCCGAGCTGGGCTGGAAGCTCTTCTACGACAAGCGCGCCTCGAAGGACGGCAGCATGGCCTGCGCGCAGTGCCACGAGCTCGCTCGCGCCTTCACCACCCAGAACCCGGTGGACACCAAGGTGGGCGGCGCGATGAACAAGCGCAACAGCCCCACGGTGCTCAACCTCGGCTTTCACCCCAGCTACTACTGGGACGGCCGCATGCCGACGCTCGAGGCCGTCGCCAACGCCGCCTGGAAGGGCCAGCTGGGCGCCGACCCGGTGGCCACCGCCAAGGCCCTCAACGAAGTGCCCGTCTACACGGCGATGTTCGAGCGCGCGTTCGGCGAGCCGGCCACCGCGGACAACGTGCCCAGGGCCTTCGCGGCGTTCTTCCGCACGCTGAACAACGGAAACTCCGCGTGGGATCGCGCGCAGGCCAAGGAGAAGAGCGCGATGTCGGCCGAGGCAGTCGAGGGCTTCAAGCTCTTCAACGCCAAGGGCTGCGTCACCTGCCACGTGCCGCCGCTGTTCACGAACTTCGAGTTCGAGAACGTGGGCCTCGGCGACGACCCGGGCCGCAAGGACGCCACCAAGGCCGACGCCGACCAGGGCAAGTTCAAGGTCCCCAGCCTGCGCAACGTCGCCCTCACCGCGCCGTACTTCCACGACGGGCAGACGAAGACGCTGGAGGAAGCGATCGCGTTCATGGCCAAAGGCGGCAACAAGAACCCCAACCTGTCGGCGAAGCTCAAGCCCCAGAAGCTGTCCTCGAAAGAAGCCAAGGCCCTCAAGGCCTTCCTCGAGTCGCTCACCGGCGAGTCCACGTACATCACCGAGCCCACGCTGCCGTGAGAGGTCTCTTTGCGCTCTGCCTGCTCTGTTTCGGAGGCTGCGTGAAGCGGGTGCCTGACGGCGAGCGGACGATCGTGTTCGTCGCCAAACGCGTGCGCACGATGGACGCGGCGCGGCCCACCGCCGAGGCGATCGCCTGGCGGCACGGAAAGATCCTGGCGGTGGGAGGTCGCAGTGAAGTGCTGCAGGCCGCGGGGCCCGGCGCGGCGATCGAGGAATTCCCCAACTCGGTGATCGTGCCCGGGCTCGTCGATGCCCACGCGCACCTGGCGTCCCTGGGGCGCAGCCTGTCGATCGTCTCGCTGCTGGAGAACACCAGCGAGGCCCAGGCGGTGGAGCGGGTGAAGGCGGCTCCGGCGTCGGCGCACCAGGGTGAGTGGCTGATGGGCCGCGGGTGGGATCAGAACGACTGGGCGGGGCAGCGCTGGCCCACCAGGGCCTCGCTCGACGCGGTGCACCCGAAGACCCCGGTGTTCCTGGTGCGCATCGACGGGCACGCGGCGTGGGTGAACTCGGAAGCGCTGCGGCGCGCGGGCATCACCGCGGCCACCGAGGATCCACCCGGCGGCCGCATCCTGCGCGACGAGCAGGGCGAGCCGACCGGCGTGCTCATCGACAACGCGATGGACGCGGTGACGGCGAAGATCCCCGCGCCCACCGACACCGAGGTGCAGCTGCGGCTCAAGGTGGCGCTGGAGACCTGCGCGCGGCTGGGCCTCACCCAGGTGCACGACGCCGGGATGGATCTGCGCACCTTCAGGCAGCTGCAGCAGTGGGACATGGTCCGCGGGCTGCCGGTGCGGCTCTACGCGATGGCCGACGGGCAGGGTGAGGACGCCGAGCAGTTCCTCGGGCTGGGCACCTTCTCCGGGCGGCACCTCGAGATGAAGGCGGTGAAGTTGGTGATCGACGGCGCGCTGGGCAGCCGGGGCGCTGCGCTGCACGCCCCGTATTCCGACGAGCCTTCGCAGCAGGGGCTGCTGTTGTTGACCCCGCAGGACTTCGAGCAGCGCGCCCGCGAGTTCGCCGAGCGCGGCTTCCAGGTGGCGGTGCACGCCATCGGCGATCGCGCGAACTCGGTGGTGATCGAAGCGCTGGGCAAGCTCGACCCGAAGCTGCGTCACCGGGTGGAGCACGCGCAGGTGCTGATCGCGGACGACGTGCCCAAGTTCGCGAAGTACGGCCTCATCGCCAGCTTCCAGCCGACCCACGCGACCAGCGACATGCCCTGGGCGCCCGCGCGGCTGGGCGTCGAGCGCACCCGGTTCGCGTACGCGTGGAAGTCGGTGCTCGACACCGGCGCGCACGTCGCCTTCGGCAGCGACTTCCCCGTGGAAGATCCGAACCCGCTGCTCGGCCTCTACGCCGCGCGCACCCGGCAGGACGGCAAGGGCTCGCCCCCCGGAGGCTTCATGCCGGAGCAGGTGCTCACCGGTGACGAGGCGCTCGCGGGCTTCACCACCGGGGCGGCCTGGGCGGCCTTCGCCGAGGAGCGGCGCGGCAAGCTCGCGGTGGGCTTCGACGCCGATCTGCTCGTGCTGCCGGTGGACCCCGTCTCTGATTCGCCCAGCGCCCTGGCAGGTGCAAAAGTGCAGATCACCGTCGTCGATGGTGTCGACGTGTACCGGGCTCCATGAAGAAGAGTCGCACGCTGCTCCTGGCTGTGTTGCTGGCGGGAACGCTGAGCGCGGCGGCCGAGGCCCCCCTCACCTGGGGCGCCGACGCGCAGGGCGGCGCGCCCTACGTCTTTCAAGATCCGATGGAGCCCAACCGGGTGATCGGCTTCGAGGTCGAGCTCGCCACCCTGCTGGGCCAGCGCATGGGGCGGCAGGCCCGGCCCGCCTTCGGTCCCTGGGACAAGCTGCTCGAGCTGCTCGGTCGCGGTGACTTCGACGTGGTGATCAACGGCATCGAGGTCGCCGGCGAGAAGGGGCGGGTGGTCGAGCTGTCGCACCCCTACTTCGCGACGGCGGAGGTCCTCACCGTGCGCAAGGCCGACGCGAGCGCGCCCCGCACGTTGGTGGGCCTGTGGGGCAAGAGGGTGGGCACCTTGCCAAACTCGATGGCGGCGCGCATCGCAGAGCACGCCGGCGCCGACGTGCGCACCTACGAAGGCGGGCAGGACGAGATCTACGACGACCTCAAGCTGGGGCGGCTCGACGGCGTGCTGCTCGACGAGCCGGTGGCGCACTACTACGGCGATCTCGAGCCCGAGTTCGAGTCGGTGCGCAGCGGCTTTGGCACGGTGCAGTACGCGATCGCGGTGCGCAAGGGCGACCACGACCTGCTCCGAGAGGTCAACGCCGCGCTGGAAGGCCTGCAGCACGACGGCTCGCTGCGGGCGCTGTACGAGCGCTGGGGCATCTGGTCGAAGGAGACCGCCAAGCTCTTCCACGACACCTCGCTGGCCGCGCCGCTGGCGGACGTCGAGTTCGATCGCTGGCGCGCGGCGGTGGGCAAGCTGCCCTCGTTCTACGAGCGGCTCACCACCCGCTACCCCGCGATGCTGCCGATGTTCCTCGAGGGCGCGCTGCTCACCTTGCTGGTCTCGGTGAGCGCGATGAGCCTGGCGGTGGCGCTGGGCATCGGGCTGGCGCTGGGGCGCCGCTTCGGTCCGCGCGCGCTCAAGTGGTTCTGCGTGGCCTACATCGAGTTCTTCCGCGGCACGCCCCTGCTGGTGCAGCTGACCATCGTGTACTTCGGGCTGCCCGAGCTGGGGCTCAAGCTGCACCCCTTCCTGGCCGGGGTGGTGGCGCTCGGGCTCAACTACGCCGCGGCGGAAGCCGAGAACTACCGCGCGGGGCTCGAGTCGGTGCCGGTCGGCCAGCAGGAAGCTTCCGCGGTGCTGGGGCTCTCGACCTGGCAGACGCTGCGTCACGTGGTGGCGCCGCAGGCGGTGCGCATCTCCATTCCGCCGATGACGAACGACTTCATCGCGCTGCTCAAGGACAGCTCGCTGGTCTCGGTCGTCACCCTCACCGAGCTCACCAAGACCTACGGCAACCTCGCCAACTCCACGCGCGATCACCTGGGGCTCGGGTTGGTGGTGGCGAGCTTCTACCTGCTGCTGGGCTTGCCGTTCGCGCGGCTGGCGCGCGCCGCCGAGCTCCACTTCGGGCGCCACCTGCGCAGGGGCCCGGCATGACGCTGGTGGTCAAGGAACTGGTGCGCCATCACGAAGGCAACCCCCAGCCCACGCTGGCGGGCATGTCCTTCGATCTCCCCGCGGGCACCTTGACGGCGCTGCTGGGCCCGAGCGGGGCGGGGAAGTCGACGATGCTCCGCTGCATCATGGGCCTGGAGCCGTTCGAGACGGGCCGCATCGACATCGACGGGGTGATCGTTCGCGGCACCCGGGAGAGCTCTCGCGAAGAGCGGAAGCGGGCGATCGCGGACGCGCGCAAGAAGCTCGGGTTGGTGTTCCAGTCCTTCGAGCTCTTCCCGCATCTCACCGCGCTGGAGAACTGCGTGCTGGCGCCGATGCGGGTGAAGCTCGAAACGCGCGCCGCGGCCGAGAAGCGCGCGCGAGCGCTGCTGTGCCAGCTGGGCCTCGAGCCGCGGCTCGACGCGTTCCCCGAGCAGCTGTCCGGGGGGCAGCAGCAGCGGGTGGCCATCGCGCGCGCGCTGGCGATGGAGCCCCGGGTGCTGCTCTATGACGAGCCCACCAGCGCGCTCGATCCCTCGATGAAGAACGAGGTGCTGCAGAGCCTCAAGCGCATCGACGCCAGCGGGGTGACGCAGGTGGTGGTGACGCACGATCTCCAGCTCGCGCGCGGGGTCGAGCACGTGTGCATTCTCGATCACGGGGTGGTGATCGAGAGCGGAAGCCCCGAGGTGGTGCTCAAGACGCCGGTCCACGAGAGCACGCGCGCGCTGCTCAACGCCTGGCTGCAGCCCGACGCTGCGTGAAGCCGCTCGGGGGCCAAAGGCCGTTCACCCGAGCCAGAGCGGAAAGAACTGCGACCTCGAGGAAGGCGGTCGTGCGGGGGCCTGGGCCCTGCTCGTCGCGGGCAGGCCCCTCGAGCCACGAGCTCCCGTCACGGGGCTGACCAGGCTTCGTGAAATTGGCTCCATTCCTCGAACCGGAGCCGGCTCCGGTTTCGGGCAACCTGCCGCTTTCTCACTTCGCGAAGTGAGCGACCTCGCCCCGACGCGAGGGGCCCGTCCGTGTGGAGCATGGAGGAGACCCACCCCTCACCCCGTTCCTCGAGGCTGTCATCCTCAGCCGCCGCAATCCGCCTCGCAGCCACTGCACTCAATGGTCGAGGTCGCGCTCGCGCGCTGCAGGAACCCGCCGTCGGCGGCCTTCGCGGTGACCTCGAACACCAGCGGCTCACTGACGATGTTGATTCCCGCGGCGGTGGGGCAGAGGAACATCGTGACGCCGTAATCAGAGAGCCAGACGCCGCCATCCCCGGGGATGACGTCCATGGTGCGCGTGCCGCGGCTCACCAGCACGCCGTCCTTCGCGCGCCGCACCCGGTTCTCGAACACCGCGTTGCGGGCGGTCTGTCCGGTGACCATGTACTTCGCGTAAGAGTGATTGCCGCCCTGCGGGCCGCGGTACAGCGCGATCTGCGCGCCGATCTCCTGGAACACCTCGCCCAGGTCGTCGGTGGTGCCGATCATCAGCGC
>VFKJ01000890.1 GCA_009885595.1 Myxococcales bacterium
CGGAGAAGGCCTCGGCGTTGGTCACCTTCGCTTCGACCTTCCGCATCGCCAGGTTCAGGTCCTTGCGCGCGGCGTTCAGCGTCGTCAGCTGCGCGCCGGTATCGAGCTCCCGCTGGCGCTTGGCGATGCTCGCCTTGCTGTCACGCACCGCCTGGCGGCCGTCGGCGATGGCCGCGCTCAGCGAGGCGTCCTTCGCGTTCAGGCCTTCGATGGTCTTCTCCAGCACCAGCAGGGCGCTGTTCGCCTCGGAGAAGGCCTCGGCGTTGGTCACCTTCGCTTCGACCTTCCGCATCGCCAGGTTCAGGTCCTTGCGGGCGGCGTTGAGCTTGCCCAGGGCGTCCGCGGTCACCAGCCCCGCCTTCTTCTTCGCCACGCTGGCCTTCGAGTCCTTCAGCGCCTGGCGGCCGTCGGCGGCCGCGGCGATCACCTTGGGGTTGGTGCTGTTGACCGTCTCCAGCGTCTTCTCCAGCACCAGCAGCGCGCTGTTGGCCTCGGCGAAGTTCTCTTCGGTGGGTGACTTCGCCTCGACCTTGCGCAGGGCCGCGTTGAGGTCTTTGCGGGCGGCGGAGAGCTTGCCGAGCACGTCGCCGGCCTCGAGGTCGCCCTTCTTCTTCGCGATGCTGGCCTTGGAGTCCTTCACGGCCTGCCGGGCGTCGGCGGCGGCGGCGATCATCAGCGGGTCCTTGGCGTTCACGGTCTCCAGGGTCTTCTCCACCACCAGCACGGCGCTGGTGCCCTCGGCGAAGGTCTCCTGGGTGGGCGCGTCCCCCTCGACCTTGCGCATCGCGGCAGTGAGATCGCGCCGGGTGGCGTCGAGGGCGCGCAGCTGCAGCTGCACCTCGACCTCGTTCAAGGTGCCCTTCACCGTCTCCACGTACTGGCCGAAGGCCTCGCTGCGCTTCGCCTCGGGGGCGAACTTCTCGACCAGCTTGCGCACCACGATGGCGACGGTGCGGGCTTCGGCGAGCTGATCATCGCTGGGCTTGCGCTGGCGCACGGCCTTGGCGGCGACCTGCAGGTCCTTGTACGCGGGCTCGATCTCGGCCTTCAGGCGGGCCAGCCCGGTCTCGGTCCACAGCTCGTCCATGCGCTTCTTGGCGGTGGCGACCTCGGCGCGCGACTTCTCGGAGATGGCCTTGTAGCTGGGGTTGGCCTCGAGCGGCTTGCCCTCGTCCAGGCGCTTGGTGAGGGTGGCACCTGCTTCATCGGCCGCCTTGAACTGCTCGTCGCTGGCGCCCTTGCCCAGCGCGGCCATGGATGAGCTGAGGTTCTTGCGCGCCTCTTCCACCAGGGCGCGGTGCTTGTCGGCGGAGAGCGCGACCCAGCGATCGTCGAAGGCCTTCTTCTGCTTGGCCACCGTGGCGTCGACGTCGGCGAGGTAGCTGGCGAACGCGGCGTCCTGGCTGGCGAACTGGCGGCCCTCGTCGGCGGTCTTCTTCACGGCGTCTGCGGCGGCGCGGGCGTCGTCGAAGTCCTTCTGCGCGGGCTCCTTGCCTTCGACCTTCCTGGCGGCCTCCTTCAAGTTGGCCAGCGCGGTGTCGATGGAGCGGCGGTGATTGAAGATGTGCACCTTGGCGCGGCGGGCGTCGACGTACTCGCGTTGGGTGCGCAGCTCCTTGCGGGCGGAGAGCGCGGCGCGCGCGTAGTCGAGATCTTCCGGTTCGCGGCCGGCGCCGAAGTCGATGGCTTCCTTGAGCGCCTCCACCGCGTCGCGGGCGGCGTCGAGATCGGCGGTGCTCGGCGGATCAGGCTGAATCTTCTCCACGGCTTTGGTCAGCCTGGTGCGCGCGGCTTCCAACGACTTGCTGGCGGCGGCGACGGTGGCGGCCCCCTTGTCGGGAGCTGCGGCCCAGGCCTGGAATGCAGTGAGAGGAACGAGTGAGGCGAGGACGAACGCGTGCGCGGCTCTCATCGGCCGGACCCTAGCAAGGTCGGCTGCGACCCTCTGCAGCTTCTTCGAGCCGACTCCCACCTACCCGAGCGGCGGATCAAGTGGCTTCAGTCAAGACAAGCCCAGAAGCCAGCTAGAAGGCAGCCCATGCGTGTGCCGAAAGCTGTGTGGGGTTTGGTGAAGGAGACCGCGCGTCACCTGCTGCGCCGGCCGGTGGTGGGACTGGTGGCGGTGGCCAGAGATCCCCTGGGGCGGATCGTGCTCATCCGCCGCGGCGACACCGGAGAGTGGTGTCTGCCCGGTGGCACCCTGGAGTGGGGCGAAACCCTGCGCACCCTGTTGCCCCGGGAGCTGATGGAGGAAGCGGGCGTGGAGCTGCTCGAGGCCGGTGAGCTGTTGGGCGTGTACTCGGGCTTCGAGCGCGACCCGCGGTTTCACGCGGTGACGATGGTGGTGGCCGCGAAGGTGTCTGCGCCCGTGCGAGCCCCGATGAACCCGCTGGAGATTCTGGAAGTGAAGGCGTTCGAGGTGGCGGCGCTGCCGAGGCAGTTGTCGCACGGGATGAGCGAGGTGCTCGAGCGGGCGCTGATGGGCAAGACCTTTTGGGAATGAACTCCCGCGGCCCTCGACTTCGCTCGGGCTGACCGGATTCGGCCAGTTCCGTTCACGCCGAGCGGAGTCGAGGCGCCAATTTCATCAGCCTCCTGCGCAGGGAGAGGGAGAGCAGAGCGATCAGGAGCAGCCCTTCGCCCGAGCTGCAGCCACAGCCCACGGGCGGCGGTGAGGGAAGCGCGGCTTCGAGCCACAGGTTCCCGGTGACCGTGCGCGGTTGACCGTCGATTTGCGCCTCGGCGCGGTAGCGGCCCACGCCGACGAGGTCCACCAGCTCGAAAGGATCGGCCGTGACGTCGCTCGAGCTGAGCTCGACGCCGTCCTTGAACACCACCAGCTTCGAGCCCACCCCGCCGGTGACGGTGATCTTCATCACCAGTTGATCGCCCTGCATGGTGTCCCCCACCAGGCCGTCGCCAATCCGCAGATCGACCATCGGGTCCGTCGGGCCCTGCAGCTTCACCACGGTGTGGCCCTTGCGGATGCCCTCGACGATCGACGCCGCGTCGAGCGCGCTGGCGAACACCATGGTGGTGGGGCTGCCGATCGGGCTGTCGAACGAGCCGGTGCCGGTTCCGCCTGAATGATCGTCACTGCCACCGACCGGCGCGAGGTGAAGGCCCTGCGCCACCAGCCGCTCCCACCAGGCGATGGTGTTCTTGCCGAAGATGAGCCCGGTCTTGTCGAACCCGCCGGTGCCGATCTCCACCGCGCCCGCCTGGTCCCGCGGGAACGGGTGCTTCCACGCACACCCGATGCAGGTCTGGCCGAGATCGAGCAGCGGGTGATTGAGCGAGAACACCACGTCCTGGGTGGCGAACTGCGCCATCGCCTGGTCGAGCGTCCACTCACCGTAACCGAGCCGGTGATCGACGTAGCGGGTCGCGCCGATGCCGTTGGCGTGGCCTGCGTA
>VFKJ01000730.1 GCA_009885595.1 Myxococcales bacterium
GCACGCCGGAAGGCGAGACCCAGCAGGTCGTCGTTCGCTGAGGCGGAAGAAAAGGCTCCTCAATCGCAGGCGGGGCCCGAAGAGTGGCCTCCCGTGCTCATTCCAGGCTGGCCTCTCAGAGCGCGGCTCCCGTCGCTCACTTCACTCGGCTTCGTGATGGTGAGCGAAGGCTCGGGTGTTGCGGATGCTGCCACAAATGGCGGCCATCGAGGCCCCGCGCTCGAAACTCGCTGTTCTTCCGTGCGGAAACGCTGACCGCCGAGCGGAAACGGCTCTTTGTGGCAGTATCCGCAACAGCCGCCCGGCGGATCCACCACGAAGCCGAGTCACCGAGGGGACTGGAGCGACGCGCCGAGAGGCCTGTTCGAGGCGTGCATCGGACACGACCAGGATCGCCGCGCACCCCAGGGCTTTTCCGCTGACCACGGGACGCAGCTGCGGTCGCTCGCGATCAGTCGCCGAACGCGTCGTCGATCGAAGTCGCCGCCTTCTTCTTCGCAGCGGGCTTCGCGGCCGGTTCCGACTCGAACGCATCATCAGCCGACTTCGGAGGCCCCGAGATCTTCGCCAGCTGCGCCTTGGCGCGCTGGCTGTTCGGATCGTGCTTGAGGGCGCCCTGGAAGGCCTGCTTCGCCTTGTCGTTGTCGCCGTTGGCCACGAACTGCAGCCCGACCAGCACGTAGAGGTTCGAGAGCTGCCGGCGAATCTCACCCCCGTACTTGCCCCAGCCGCTGGACAGTCCCTCGTCCAGCGCGAGCGCCTTCTGGAAGTTCGCGATCGCCGCCGAGCCGTTGTTCGACATCATCGCGTCGTTGGCGGCGTCGTAGGCGGCGATGAAGCGGGAGAGCTTGTCGCTCAGCTCCTTGTCGCCAGCCTTCTTGGCGGCCTCCAGGGAAGCCTCCGCGTTGCCCTTCTCGTACGCCGCGAGGATCTGGGTGCGCTTGGCGCCGCCGCCCTTCGCGGGAGCGTCTTCGTCTTCCTCGTCGTCCTCGGTCTTCGCAGCCACAGGCGCCTTCCGGGGCGTCGCCACCGCGACCCGGGGGGCCGAGCTCACCACCGGCGCCTTGGCCACGCTGGGCGCCCTGGGCTGCTCCTTGACGGTGACGGTGTCGTCAGCCACCACGTCGTCGTCCTGCGGCTTGGCGGCAGCAACCTTCGGCTCCGCCATCTTCCGCTTGATGGCCTCGTCGATCAGCTTCGCCTTGTCGCCCTTGTCACCGGTGGCGCTCGCCGAAGCGGTCGCAGGCGTCTTGTCGCCCGACATCGTCTTCACCAGCGCGAACGCGAGCACCGCGGCGAGGCTGAAGCCCACCGCGCCCGCGAACACGGCGATCTTGAGGGCGGTGCTGCTGGGGGCGGGGGGCGGCTCGGGCCGGGCCACGACCGCGGTGCTGATGCGCGACTTGGTCGCCTTGTCGGTGGCGGGCCGGGGCTCCTTCACCTTCTCGATCTTCTCGGGCTTCTCAGGCACCACCGGCTGGCCGGGGAGCTTCTCGCCCTTCGCCAGCGGACCGCGCAGCCGCAACAGCGCGTTGCCCATGGCGATGGAGTCGCCCGGCTTCACCTCGACCTCGGTGCCGATGCGCTCCTTGTTCACGAAGGTGCCGTTCTGCGACCCGAGATCCTTCACGAAGAACTGCTCACCCACCCGCTTGATCTGGGTGTGGCGCCGCGAGATCGAGGGGTGCTGGAGCCGCAGGTCGCTGACCGACGCGCGGCCGACCACCACCGTGCCCTGCTTCACCTCGAGCAACTGGCCCGCACCGGGGCCGCGCTCGACGTAGAGGAACGCCGGCTTCTTCTCTGCACCCTGGCCGCCGTACTCAGCCTGCATTTCCTGATCTGCCTCTGTATCGAAAACGGACGTGGGGATGTGCTCTTCGACCTTCTTCACTGCTCGCCGCCCGCCCGGGCTGTTGCTGGGCAACTGTGCCACGCGTTGGGGCCTGGGGTCGTCTGCCTGCAACACCTGCTCGTCCGTGACGGGCTCCTTATAGGAGGGACGCTTGGGGTTGGGGGGCATGGACGGACTCCTTTTGAAGCGGCTGTAAGTGACGATTTATCGCACATCTGACACCAATGGTTGCCTGTGGGTAAAGTGCCGCCCCTCATGGCTTCCGAGATTCGCGTCTTCAACACGATGCAGCAGGCGAAGGTTCCGCTCCAGCCCGTAACCCCCGGGAAAGTGGGCATCTACGTCTGCGGCCCCACCGTCTACAGCTTCGTCCACATCGGCAACGCGCGGACCTTCACCTCGTTCGACACGGTGGTGCGCTACCTGCGCTACCGCGGCTTCGAGGTCCGGTACGTGCGCAACTACACCGACGTCGACGACAAGATCATCAAGGCGGCGAAGGAGACCGGTGAAGACGCGATCGCGCTCGCCGCTCGCTTCGTGCGCGAGTTCGAGGCCGACGCGAAGCAGCTGAGGCTCTTGCCGCCCGACGTCTCGCCCAAGGTCTCGGAGACCATCCCGGAGATCGTCGGCATCATCGAGAAGCTGATCGCGCGCGGCGCGGCGTACCAGTCGGGCGCCGACGTCTACTTCGAAGTGCGCAAGTACGAGGGCTACCTCAAGCTCTCCAAGCGCAACCTCGACGATCTGATCGCCGGCGCAGGGGAGCGCGAGCTCGTCGGCGAGCAGAAGCGCGACCCGCTCGACTTCGCCTTGTGGAAGGGCGCCAAGCCCGGCGAGCCCTCGTGGCCGTCGCCCTGGGGCGCGGGGCGGCCCGGGTGGCACATCGAGTGCTCTGCGATGAGCGCGAAGTACCTGGGCGAGACGTTCGATCTGCACGGCGGCGGGCTCGATCTGATCTTCCCCCACCACGAGAACGAGATCGCCCAGTCGGAAGCGGCGAGCGGCAAGACGCTCTGCAACTGCTGGATGCACGGCGGCTTCCTCGATCTCGAGGGCGCGAAGATGAGCAAGTCGCTGGGCAACGTGGTGCGCCTGCGCGACGCGCTCGAGCGGGTCGACGCAGAGGGGCTGCGCTACTTCTTCCTGTCCACGCACTACCGGCAGCAGCTGGCCTTCAGCGACAAGTCGCTGGCCGACGCGGAAGCGCGCATGGAGTACTTCTACGAGACGCTCAAGAAGGTCGACGAGCGGATCACCGGGAAAGACCCCTCGACTCCGCTCGGGGCAGGCTTCGGCGACGGTCCGCTGCACGGCGATCCGAACCGCTTCCTGGTGGAGTTCGATGAGCAGGTGAGCGACGACTTCAACTTCCCGGGGGGGCTGGGCGTGCTCTCCGGGCTGTTCGCCGAGCTCAACCTGCTCACCGACAAGCCGCCGGTGAAGGACAAGCCGATGGTGGGCCGCACCCTGGTGGCGCTGCGCGAGGTCGCGCGCAAGCTCGCCGGCGCGCTGGGGCTGTTCGAGCTGCCCCCCACCGAGTGGCTCTTGCACCGCCGCGATCGCCAGGTGATCGCCAAGGGCCTCGACCGGAAGAAGATCGACGAGATGGTGGCGGCCCGTGACGCCGCGCGCGCCGCCAAGAACTACCCGGAGTCGGATCGCCTTCGCGCCGAGGCGAAGACGATGGGCGTCGAGCTGATGGACTCGCCCGCCGGCACCACCTGGAAGATCGCTGCGTGATGCTGACGCTCCTGCTGCTCGCTGCGGCCCCGGTTCCCAAGCCGATCGACGCCGCTGAGCTCAAGGGGCACGTGCGCTTCCTCGCCTCCGACCTGCTCGAGGGGCGGGGGCCGGCGACCCGAGGTGATCAGCTCGCGCAGCAGTACCTGGCGGCGCAGTTCGAGGCGATGGGGCTCGAGCCCGGTGCTCCCGATGGCGGCTGGCTTCAGCCCGTCGAGTTGGTGGGCATCAACGGACACCCGGACACCCTGAAGGTGCAGGCCTCGTCGTCGGCGCGCTCACTCGCCTTCAAGGACGACTTCGTCGTGGTGTCGGGGCACCAGGGAAAGACCTCGAGCGTGGAGAACGCGGAGCTGGTGTTCGTCGGCTTCGGCATCACCGCGCCCGAGTTCAGGTGGGACGACCTCAAGGGCGCGCGCCTCGAGGGCAAGGTGCTGGTGGTGATGAACAGCGACCCCGAGGACGATCCCTCGATCTTCGGAGGGCGGGCGCGGCTCTGGTACGGCCGCTGGGGCTACAAGTTCGAGCAGGCGCGCAAGGCGGGGGCGGTGGGGTGCCTCGTCATTCACACCACGGCGTCCGCGGGTTACCCGTGGCAGGTGGTGCAGACCTCGTGGACCGGGGAGCAGTTCGAGCTCCCTTCCGCGCCAGGGCCTCAGCTGCAGGTCAAGGGGTGGATCACCGAGGACGCCACCCGGCAGGTCTTCTCCCTCGCGGGCAAGGACTTCGAGGCGCTGCGCGCGCTGGCGTTGACGCGCAAGTTCGCGCCGGTGCCGCTGGGGGTGACGCTCTCCGGCCGCTTCACCAACGCCGTGGCGCGCAAGGCGAGCGCGAACGTGCTGGCGGTGCTGCGCGGCTCGGATCCGGTGCTGAAGAACGAGGTGGTCGTCTACACCGCCCACCACGATCACCTGGGCAAGAAGGAGGGCGGAGCGGCTGGGGAAGACGTCATCTACAACGGCGCCGTAGACAACGCGTCGGGGGTGGCGGCGCTGCTGGCCATCGCGCGCTCGCTCAGTTCCCTGCCCAGGGCGCCGCGGCGCAGCGTGCTCTTCGCGGCGGTGGCGGCTGAGGAGCAGGGGCTGCTCGGCTCGCAGTTCCTGGTGGAGCACCCACCGTTCCCGCCCGGGAAGATGGCCGCCAACCTGAACCTCGACGGGCTCAACATCTGGGGCCGCACCCGCGACGTGAGCGTGATCGGGCTGGGGAAGTCGTCGCTGGACACGCTGCTCGTCGAGCTCGCCCGGCAGCAGGGCCGCACGGTCAAGCCCGACGCCCTGGCCGATCGCGGCTTCTTCTACCGCTCGGACCAGTTCAACTTCGCGCGCGTGGGGGTGCCGTCGGCGTACTTCTCCAGCGGGCAGGACTTCATCGGGCGCGACGAGGCGTGGGGCCGTTCCCAGCGGGAGAAATGGGAGGCGACCCGGTACCACCAGCCCTCTGACGAGCTCGATGGAAGCTGGGACCTCTCGGGCGCGGTGGAAGACGTGAAGTTGTTCCTCGAGCTGGGGACCTCGGTGGCCAACGCGCCCTCGATGCCCGCCTGGACGAAGGGCGACGAGTTCGAAGGCGAACGGAAGCGTTCGATCGAGCGTTTGGGGAGGCCGGCACAACCCTGACAGCCCGCTGTCACAGGCCGGGTTAAAAGGCCGCATGGCTGAGTTCAAGCTCGTCAGCGAGTACCTCCCCCGCGGGGACCAACCCACGGCGATCAAGGAGTTGACCGAGGGCGTGGTGCGCGGGGACGAGCACCAGGTGCTGCTGGGCGTCACCGGGTCGGGAAAGACGTTCACCATCGCCAACGTGATCGCCAACACCGGGCGGCCCGCGTTGGTGATCGCTCACAACAAGACGCTGGCGGCGCAGCTCTACGGCGAGTTCAAGCAGCTCTTCCCCCAGCGCGCGGTCGAGTACTTCGTCAGCTACTACGACTACTACCAGCCCGAGGCGTACGTCCCGTCGTCAGACACGTACATCGAGAAGGACTCGTCCATCAACGAGCAGATCGAGCGCATGCGCCACTCGGCCAC
>VFKJ01001119.1 GCA_009885595.1 Myxococcales bacterium
CGACGGCCTCGACAACGACTGCGACGGCCGGGTCGACTGCATGGACCCTGACTGCCAGCCCATCGGCACGGCGCCCGGCAGCCTCTGTGGCGCGGGTAACGGCCGCACCTGCACCTCGGCTGGGGTCTGCGCGTGCAGCGGCAACGGCGGCACGGCCGAGGTGAGCGAGACCACCTGCAACGACGGGCGCGACAACGACTGCGACGGCCGCGCCGACTGCTCAGACGCCAAGTGCCAGCCGGTCGGAAACCAGCCGGGCAAGATCTGCGACGTCCGCGGCAACACCTGCTCCAACCTGACCGACGCTGGCGTCTCCGGCTGCACGGCGTGCTCGGGTAACGGCGGGCAGGTGCAGACCAGCGAGTTCTCGTGTGGTGATGGCTTCGACAACGACTGCGACGGCCGCATCGACTGCCAGGACCCGAAGTGCGACGCGCTCGCCTGCAGCTCCGCCGGCAAGCGGTGCAATGGCGGCAACCTCACCTGCGTGTGCACCGGCCCCGAGGCGCTGGCCGAGACCACCTGCGGCGACGCCCTCGACAACGACTGTGACGGCCTGGCCGACTGTGCCGATCCCAACTGCCAGCCGGTGAGTGGCCAGCAGGCGCGCGCCTGCTCGAGCACGGGCAAGTTCTGCACCGCCACCGGCGTGTGCACGTGCAACGGCAACGGCGGCACCGTGGAAGCCACCGAAGGCGCGACCACTGGTCAGCCGACCTGCGGCGACGGCTTCGACAACGACTGCGACGGCCTGGCCGACTGCCTCGACCCGGACTGCAAGGCGACCACGGTGGGCACCTTCGGCCGCGACTGCAGCAGCGGCGCGGTTGTCGGCGCGAAGTGTGACTTCAGCGGCGTCTGCCTCTGCCCTGGCGGCCAGGGCACGGAGGCCACCTGCAACGACGCCGCAGACAACGACTGCGACGGCCTGGTCGACTGCGGCGACTCGAACTGCAGCAACCAGCTGTGCACCACCAACGGCAACGGGCGCCGCTGCGCCGGCTCCGCCTGTGTGTGCCCCAGCGGGCTGACGAGCGAGGTGCCGACCGGGGCCGACCCGAACACCTGCGCGAACGGCACCGACGACGACTGCGACGGCCTCTCGGACTGCCTCGACCCCGACTGCCAGGGGGCTCCGGGGCAACTGTGCCTGCAGGGCAACACCAGCTACCGCTGCCTGCTGCGCGGCGCGTCTTACGTGTGCGCTGACCAGTCGGCGCTCTTCAGCGTGACCGTGACCTCGACGCCCATCGTCACCCCGCCCTCGCAGTCGCCGAACATCATCCCGGCCGACGGCACCAGCCAGACCACCATCCGCGCGCAGCTGCGCGACAGCGTCGGCGCGCTGGTGACCACACCGTCCACGATGGTGTTCTCGATCTCCAGCGGCCAGGGCACCCTCTCCCAGACGTCGGTGAGCAGCAGCACCGGGGTCTTCACCACCGTGTACACGGCGCCCACCGCGCAGGGCACCGCGACGGTCACGGCGACCTTCAACACGGTGAGCGGCTCGACCACCCTGGCGCTGCCGCGGCTGGGTCAGATCAAGTTCCTCACCCAGCAGCACTCGGTCATGGGGGTGCGCTCGTCGAGCTTCCGCGAGACGAACCTCCTCACCTTCCAGTTGCTCGACACCAACTCGCAGGCTTACCCGCCGGGGCTGCAGGTGACCTTCACCCACCAGCCGTTCGGCGGCTCGTACCTGGGCAGCGTCGCCAACTGCACCGGTACCAATCCGGTCACCTGCACGACGACCGGGGTGACGGACAACACCGGCTTCGTCTCGGTGCTGCTCCACTCGGGCACCACGGCCAGCGTGGTCTCGGTGAACGCCACCGCCACGGCCGGCGGCGCCACGGCGAACGCCACGGCCTCCAACATCGCGATCGTCGGGGCCAAGGCCAACGCCTTGCGCATCTCGCTCGACTGCACGCCCAAGAACATCCCGGCGCTGACGAACAACAACTGCACCAACTCGTTCTACCCGGCGAACATCACCTGCCGGGTGGCCTTCGCCGATCGCTTCAACAACGTGCTGGGCGTCTCCACGCTGGCGACGTTCAACTCGGAAGCCGGCGCCGCCGGCACGCCCACCACCACGCCCGAGTACTCGCCGGGCAACGCGAGCCTGGGCACGGCCACGGGCTTCGTGAGCGTGGCCGGCTACTCCCTGCCGGTCGACGTCGCGCCGGCCAGCGGTGAGGCCAGCGCCACCTTCGCCACCAGCTGCGGTACGCGGGTGCACAACCCCCGCGACGGCCTGGTCACCGTCATCGTGTCTGCCAACGGCGAGGAGGGCTTCGTCGACGCCAACAGCAACGGCCTCTACGACTCGGGCGAGGCGTTCCTCGACCAGGGCGAGCCCTACGTCGACGCGAATGACAACGGCATCCACGATCCCAACGAGCAGTTCGTCGACACCAACATGAACAGCGCGTACGACTTGCCCAACGACGTCTGGGATACCAACACCGTCATCTGGACCGAGACCCGCGTCCTGTACACCGGCTACGCGGCGGTCTACTCGGACGCCACGGCCTCCCTCTCGCGCTTCTACGACCCTGGCAATGCGCCCCCGCAGCCGGGGCAGGCGACCCCGCTGGTGGTGCCGGCGATGGGCTCAACGACGGTGGGCGCGCGCTTCATGGACGAGAACCTCAACTACGCCACTCAGGCCACCAGCTACACCTGCGCGGTCCAGTCTCCGACGGGCGTGACCGCCACCTTCACGCCCCCGCCGTCTCAGTTCGACACCCTGGGCATGTCGTTCACCCAGCAGTTCTGCGACGCGAACTCGGCCTGCGGCAACCAGTGCCAGAGCACCCTCACCCCGCGCATCTGCTACCTGCGCAGCAGCGTGAGCGGGTACACCTACGGCAACGGCGGCGCGGTGACGGTGACCTCGAGCACCAACTTCACCATGACGACAGGCTCGGCTCAGCCGCTCAGCCTGCAGTGCAACGCGACCCTGAGCGGGGTGACGCAGCCGATCTTCGTGGGCGGCACCTGCCTCTGAGGTCGACCAGCCTCGCCTGAAACCAGCCGCCGCGTCCGCACAGGGCGCGGCGGCTTTTTCCTGCCCGCCTCGCCCCGCCTTCGGGCTATGCGAACTCGCCATGGCGAAGCAGGCAGCCCGCAAGCCCGACGCTCGGAAGACCACGATGAGCGGGGCACTCGCGTACGCGCGACAGGTGCTGACGCAGGAAGCGCGCGCCATCGACTCGTTGTGCGAGCGGCTGGGCGAGGACTTCTTCGAGGCGCTCGAGCTGCTGCAGACGACCAAGGGCCGGGTGGTGTGCACCGGCATGGGCAAGCCGGGCTTCATCGCCCGCAAGCTCTCCGCGACGCTCTCGTCGACGGGCATCCCCTCGCTCTACCTCCACCCCGCCGAGGCCGCGCACGGTGACCTGGGAGCCGTGGCGAAGGGCGACGTGGTGGTGGCGCTGTCGAACTCGGGGACCACCGAAGAGGTGGTGCGCATCCTCGTGCCCCTCAAGCGGCTGGGGGTGACGATCATCGCGCTCACCGGCGACGTCGACTCGCCCCTGGCGCAGGGTTCGGACGTGGTGGTGGGCCTGGGGGCGATCGACGAGGCCTGCCCCATGGGCCTGGTGCCTACCGCCTCGTCGGCCGCCCTGCACGCGATGTGCGACGCGCTGGCGATGACCCTCGCATGGCGACGCGAGTTCACCGAGTCGCAGTACGCGCTCTACCACCCGGGGGGGAAGCTCGGCCGCAGCGTGATGAAGGTGCGCGAGGTGATGCGCACCGGCGACGCGAACCCGCTGATCCGCGACACCGCCACCCTGGAGCAGGTGGTGGTGGTGATGACCCGCACCAGCGGCCGCCCCGGCGCGGCCAACGTGATCGACGCCAAAGGCCGGCTGGTGGGCATCTTCACCGATGGCGACCTGCGGCGGCTGGCGGAGCGCCACGAACTCGAGCTCAACCGGAAGATCTCCGCGGTGATGATCCGCCGGCCGCGCTGCATCGGCCCGGAGGAGCTGGTGCTGGCCGCCGCGGCGATCATGCGCGAGCTGAAGATCGATCAGCTGCCGGTGGTGGACGCCGACGGCCGCGCGGTCGGGCTGCTCGACGTGCAGGACGTGCTCGCTGCCCGCCTGGGCTGAGCAGCCCCTCACCCGGCGCTTCCCGACCTCTCCCCGCTCGCAGGGAGAGGTCAGCTCCCGGTGCCGCTCAGCGAGAGGCTCGGCAGCGCCGCGTCGGCGTTGTGCGAGAAGGTCAGCTGCGTCGACTGCGCCCCCACCCCCGCGGGCGCGAAGGTGACGGTGGCGGTGACCGACGCGCCCGGGCTCAAGGTCGCCGCCACGTCGCGCACGAACCACGAGCCGTTCCCCGTGCTCGCCAGCGACACCCCCAGCACGTTCATCGGGTCGAGGCCCACGTTGGTCGCGCGCACGATCACCTCCTTGCGCAGCCCCACGCTCACCGGGCCCACGTCGTAGGCCAGGTCGAGCGCGGGCGCCTGCGAGTCACCCTCGACCGAGAGGTGCAGCACGCCGCGATGGGTGTTGCGCACCAACTGGGGCTGGCAGGCCGTCAGCCAGACGAGCGCCAGGCAGAGCAGCCACCGCACCTGTCAGAGCTTCCCTTCGAGCTTCGGCGCGTAGGCCGGCACCGTCTCCTTGAGCCGGGTAAAGAGCGCCCGCGCCCCCTCGACGTCACCCTTCGCCTTGAGCGAGTCGCCCAACTCCACCACCGCGTCCGGGGTCTGGGCGGCGACGTTCCACACGTTGTCGGCCATCGGCTGGCGGTTCAGCTTGATCATCGTCCACGCGATGCCCGCGCGCAGCCGGGCGTTCTCCGGCTGGTAGGGCATCACCTGCTTGTAGGCGGTGAGCGCCTCCTGCCAGCGGCCCCGGGCGAGGTGCTCCTCGGCGTCGGCCACCAGCTTCGCGAAGTTCGCCTCCATCTCGGGCGTGCGCTGCACGTTCTGGAACGCGTCGATCACTTCCTTGCTCAGCTGCGGAGGCCGCTGCGCGGGGCTGGCCCCCGCTTCAGGCGAAAGCGCAGCGACCTGCTCCGCCGTGATGGTCGCCTTCGAGGCCCCACCCGCGGCGATGGCGACGTTGGTGCGATCGAGCAACCGCTTCGCCGTCGCGGCGCGCGGAGAGGTCGGGGCCTCGGCGAGGAACTTCTCGAAGTCGGCCTTCGCCCGGCCCAGCGCCGCGAGATCGTCTCCGAACGCGTCGAGCGTGAGCGCCCCGCGGGCGTAGCGGGCCTCTGCGTTCGAGGGGAAGGTGTCGAGCGCGCGGGTGTAGGTGAACAGCGCCGCCGCGGGGTCGCGCAGGAGGAATTGGGTGTGGCCCAGCAAGACCTCCAGCTCCATCAGCGGCGTCAGCGCGGCCAGCAGACACGAGGTGGCGCCAGCCGCGTTCTTCGCCGCCGCCAGCGACTTCGCCTTCTCCTGCAGCGCCGCGAGCGTCACGTCGGCCTTCGGCTCACAACCCACCGCGGCCGCGCCGGGGAGCGGCTTGCCGCCCACCAGCTTGCGCTGCGCGAGGAACAGGGTGCGCGCGCCTTCCGCCCCCGCCATCGCCTGCTTGAAGAAGGTCTGCGCGTCGCCGTAGCGACCCTGCCCGAAGTACAGGCGACCCAGCGAAGAGGCGATCTCGAAGGGCTTGTCCTTCTCCTTGAGGCCCTGGGTGGCGTCGAGCTTCTTCACCAGCTCGTCGGCCGAGGGCGCCGGCGCGGGGGCGCCGTTCGTGGGCGGATGGTTCGGAGGCAGACCGGGCGCAGCCTGGGCCAGCAGCATCAGGACGAGTGAAATCACGGTCGGTCACCTAACACCCTCATGGGGAGAGGGCTACGAGCAGCTCCCGGATGGACTGCCTCAGCAGCGGGTGTCGCAGCTCGGGCGCGAGCACCGCCAGGGGCCAGAGCACGAAGCGCCGCTGATGCATCGCAGAATGGGGAACCGTGAGCTCAGGCGTCTCGATGACCTGGTCGCCGAAGAGGACGAGATCGAGATCGATGATCCGCGGCGCCCACCGGGTGGTCACCTGCCGGCCCATCAACCGCTCGACGCGCTTGAGCTGATGAAAGAGCGCCACCGGCCCCAGGGTGGTGTCCAGCTGATCGACCGAGTTGAGGTAGTCCGGCTGCGGCGTCGCGTCGCCTCGAGGCAACAGCGCCGCGGTCTGCAGCACGGGACCGGGCCGATGCACGCCCAGCTGCGCGAGCCGACGGCGCGCCTCAAAGAGGTTGAGCAGCCGGTCGCCGAGGTTGGTGCCCAACGCGACGTAGCAGCGGGCCAAAGGTCAGCCCCGGGTGACGAAGTTCCGCAGCACGCCGATGCCCTCGACCTCGACCTCGACCACGTCGCCGTCCTGCAGGGGGCCCACGCCCGAGGGAGTACCGGTGCTCACCAGGTCCCCCGGCAGCAGCGTCATCACGTGCGAGATGAACGACACCAGCTCCGCCGGCTTGTGCACCATGTCTGAGCTGCGCCCGTCCTGCTTCACCACGCCGTTGACCCGGCAGATCACCCGCAAGTCATCCGCAGAGAGGCCCGTGACCATCACCGGTCCGCAACACGCGAAGGTGTCGTAGCCCTTGCCGCGGGTGTGCTGCACCTCTCGCTTCTGGATGTCGCGAGCCGTCACGTCGTTGAAGCAGGTCAGCGCGAAGATTCCGGCGCGGGCTTCTTCCACCGACGCGCGGGTGAGCTTGTGGCCGATCACCAGCGCCAGCTCGGCCTCGTGGTGGACCTCCTTGCTCGCGGGCGGCAGCACGATCTTCCCCTCGTGGCCGTTCAGCGCCGTGGAGGGCTTGGTGAAGATGAGCGGCTCCACCGGCACGCTCTTGCCCATCTCCTCGGCGTGCTTGCGGTAGTTCTGGCCGATCGCCACCACCTTCGAGGCCTGGCTCACCGGCAGCCACTTCGCGCTCGCGATGGGCAAGAGCGTCGGGGAGAGAGGTGACCCTCGCGCCCAGGGCGCGTCCGAGAGCGCGCGGTACGAATCACCCACGATCTCGACGTAGGCGCCCTTCCCACCCAGCTCGAGCCGACCGAAACACGTCGCCATCACTTCACCCCGAGCACATGGGTCATGTCGTAGAGGCCCGGCGGCTTGCCGATCACCCACTTCGCCGCCCTCAGCGCCCCGCGCCCGAACTGCTCGCGGCTGGTGGCCCGGTGGGTCAGCTCCACGCGCTCACCGTCGCCGAAGAAGAACACGGTGTGTTCGCCCACCACGTCTCCGCCGCGCAGCGCCTGCACGCCGATCTCCCTGTGGGGCCGCTCGCCGATCTGCCCCACGCGCGAGGTCCTGATGTCGTCCTGCCCGCGCCCGAGCGCCTTCGCCAGCTCGTCCGCCAGCCGCATCGCGGTGCCCGACGGCGCGTCCTTCTTCATGCGGTGGTGCGTCTCCACCACCTCGATGTCGAAGTCCTCGCCCAGCCGCTTCGCCAGCGTCGCGGCCAGCTCGATGATCAGGTTCACGCCCACGGACATGTTCGGCGACATCACGATGGGGATCTTCCTCGCCGCCACCGCCATCTGCTCCTTCGCTTCCGCGGAGAAGCCGGTGCTGCCCACCACCAACGGCACGCCGGCGGCTGCGCAGAGCTTCGCGTGCGCGAGCGACGCCTCGGGCGTGGTGAAGTCGATCACCACGTTCGCGCCCGTGAGGGTCTGCTCCAGCGAGTCGACCGTGGAGACCTCGAGCGGCGCCAGGTGGGCGGCCAGGCCCACGTCGAGGCCGATCGCCGCGCTGCCCGGCTTGTCGGTGCCGCCGTGGACCACGAACTCAGGGGTGTCGCGCACCAGCCGCACCAGCAGCGCGCCCATGCGGCCCGAGGCCCCGGTGACCACGGTCTTGATGGTCATGACGACTTCCGCGACAGGAGGCCGAGCTTCCCCAGCTCCTCCTTGAGCTTCGCCGCGTTCGCTTCAGTCATCTGCGTGAGCGGCGCGCGGATCTCGGTGCCGAACAGGCCCATCTGGTGCAGCGCCATCTTCACCGGGATGGGGTTGGACTCGATGAACAACATCCGGTGCAGGGGCTGCAGCTCGAGCTGGTGCTTGCGCGCGCCCGCGATGTCGCCGGAGAGCGCCGCGGCGCAGAGGTCGGCCATCTTGCGAGGCGCTACGTTCGACGACACCGACACCACGCCTTTGCCGCCGCTGAAGATGAACGGCGCCACCACGAAGTCGTCGCCCGAGAGCAGCGTCATCCGATCGCCGACCTGCTCGTAGACGTCGAGGGTGCGCAGGATGTTGCCCGTCGCCTCCTTGAGCGCGACGACCTCCTTCACCTCGAGCAGCCGCTTCACCGTGTCGGGCAGCATGTCGACGCCGGTGCGGCCGGGCACGTTGTAGGCCATCACCGGGAAGCCCGGGTGTGCCTTGCCGATGAGGCGGTAGTGCTCCACCAGGCCCGCCTGGGTGGGCTTGTTGTAATAGGGCGTCACCACCAACGCGCCGTCCGCGCCGAGCTCACGGGCGACCGCGACGCCTTCGATGGTCTCCGCGGTCGAGTTGCTGCCCGCGCCCGCGAACACCTTCGCGCGGCCCTTGTTCACCTCGATGCACAGCGCAATCGCGCGGCGCCGCTCGGGCGCGGTCATGGTGACCGCCTCGCCGGTGGTGCCCATGGGGATCAGCACCGAGGTGCCGTTGGTGATCTGGTATTCGATCAGCGCCGTGTAGGCCGCCTCATCGAGCTTGCCGTCCTTGAACGGGGTGGCCAGCGCGGTCATCGAGCCTTGCAGCGTCATGGGGTCTCTCCTCTCCAGAGTTCTTCGAGCGCCTCGCGCTTTCGCACGACACGGTATTCCTTGCCATCCACCAGCACCTCCGCCGGGCGGCAGCGGGAGTTGTACGTGCTTGCCATCGACATGCCGTACGCCCCGGCGGTCTTCACCGCGAGCAGGTCGCCCTGTTCCAGCGGCGGCAGCGAGCGCCCGTGGCCGAGCACGTCGGTCGACTCACAGACGGGGCCGACGATCTCCATCGTGGTCTTCGGCCCGCGGCGCGGCTTGACGGCCACGATGTCGTGGTGCGCCTCGTACAGCGCCGGCCTCAGCAGATCGTTCATCCCCGCGTCGACGATCAAGAACCGCTTCGCGGCGGTCTTCTTCCGATACAGCACGCGGGTGAGCAGCACGCCGGCGTTGGCGACCAGCACCCGGCCCGGCTCCAGCACCAGGGTGCCGTCGAACTGCTTCGCCGACTCCAGCACCGCGCGCGCGTAGGCCTCGAGGCCGGGCGGCCGTTCCTTCGAGTAGGTGACGCCTAAGCCTCCACCGACGTCGAGGTGGGTGAGCGCGAAGCCCTGGGCCTTGAGCTCGGCGTAGAGGCCGCCCACCCGGGTGATCGCCTCCTTCACGGGGCGGGCGTCGGTGAGCTGGCTGCCGATGTGACAGTCCACCCCGCGCGCCTCCAGCCCCTTCATCCGCCGGCTCTTCCGGTAGAGCGCGACCGCCTCTTCGAAGGGCACGCCGAACTTGGACGTCTTGAGGCCGGTGGCGATGTAGCGGTGCGTCCTGGCGTCGACGTCGGGGTTCACCCGAAGCGCGAACGGAGCGCGCACGCCCAGCCTCCGCCCGACCCGATCGAGCGTCGCCAGCTCCTCGGCGCTCTCCACGTTGAACATGAGGATGCCGGCGTTGAGCGCGGCGGCCATCTCGTCTTCGCGCTTGCCCACGCCGGAGAAGACCACCTTCTTCGGATCGCCGCCGGCCGCGAGCACGCGGGCGAGCTCCCCGTGGCTGACGATGTCGAAGCCCGAGCCTGCATCGGCGAAGAGCTTGAGCACGGCCAGGGTGCTGTTCGCCTTCACCGAGTAACAGACCACCGTCGGCACTTTCGCGAAGGCAGCCAGCACCACGCCCAGGTGCCGGCGCAGCGTGGCGGCGGAGTACACGTAGGTCGGCGTGCCGACCTCTCGAGCGATGCGGGAGAGCGGCACCTCCTCCGCCCACAGCGCGCCGCGCTGCTCGCGGAAATGGTTCACCGTTTCTCCTCGCGGCAGCAGCCCGCGTCAGGGGCGTCCACCAGCACGGGGCTGGCGCTGACCGGCTCGTCGAGCGGCGGCCGAGGCGGCGCCTTGATGCCACAGGCAGTCAGCGCGAACAGCAAGACGAGCCGAGGGATCTGCACGAGCACCCGGCCCTCAGAACTTGATGCCGACGACCGCTCTGAGCGCCTGCGGGTTCTCCAGGGTGACTGAGTTGCCGCCAGAGGTTCCGTTGGCGAACTGGCCACCCTTCTTGAAGCCCTCGAGCGGGAAGAGGATGCCGTACTGCAGCTGGCCGTAGAACCCGTCCTCGGTCTCGTAGCGGGCGCCGCCGTTGATCTCCACCCCGAGGCTCTCGTTGCTGTTGGCGTAGATCACGCCGGGCGTGGAGTCCTTGAAGATCGCACGCGAGTAGATGGCCGACGCGAAGGCCTCGAAGCCCTGGGTGATGCGGTACTTCGCCTTGGGCTTGAAATAGAGGCTGTCGGTCACCCCGCCGAGGATCTCCCGGTAGAGGATCATGTCGACGCGGTAGTCGCGGTTGAAGCGGAAGTTGTTGATCTCGCGATCGCCGTCGTCGCAGCTGGCACCGCAGCGGTACTGCGGGCCGTCGGTGTCGCCCAGCTCGGTGAACCCATTGGCTGCCGAGCCCTTGCGCCGCGGGTAGTTGCCGAAGCCCGGGGCCTTGTCGCCCGAGGCGAAGCCGATCTCTCCGCCGATCTCGAGATCGCCGTTGAGGAACTTGTACTCGCCCTGCAGCACGCCGCCGAACTGGTACACGCCCAGCGACTGGCCGGTGCTGGCTGACGAGCTGAGGGAGCGATCCTGGATGTTGCCGAGAATGGCGGCGAACTCCGCCTCGATGCGGAACTCCTTGCGCTCCACCTTCGCCCAGAGGTCGGGCATGAAGATGTCGGCCTTGCGGGCCACCACCGCGGCGGTGCTGCCGTTGCTGCTCGAGATGCCCTCGGTGACGCCGAACGGCTGCGAGAGCGTATCGACCGCGTCGTTGCGCTGCGTGCGGTAGGTGAAGTGGAGGCCGTAGTTGAAGACGGTGCCGTTGGCGTCCAGCTTCGCGCGGCGCTCCTGCTCGGTGTCACGGCGCTGCGCGGCGAGGATGTAGCTGTGCGCGTCGTCGGAGTTCGAGACGTCGAAGGGCTGCCCGCCCTCGAGCGAGCGCGCGGACGAGGGACCCTCGATGTTGAAGTCGAGCATGGGCGTGATGTAGAAGCCCGGCAGCGGCTCGGCGGTGAAGCTGACGCGGTCGACGGTGTCGCCCCAGTCGTTGTCGATGCCGTTGCCGTCGTTGTGCAGCATGCCCAGGCCCCAGTGGCTGCCCATGCGGCCGAACCGCAAGATGCCGACCGGCGTGGAGACCTCGCCCCAGACGCGCTTGACGGCGATGGAGTCCTGGAGGCTGTTGATGCCGCTGCGCTGGGTGGTCTGGCTGGCAGAGAAGATCGAGAACTCGTTGCGATCGGACCAGTAGCCGTTGCCGCCGTTGCGCGAGTACGCGTAGTCCGGCGTGCTGCCCCAGATGAGGTTGTCGAGCGCGTCGATCTGCGCGCGCACCCGGACCTCTTCGGACACGTTGATGGTGGGCTCGAAGCGGAAGCGCATGTTGACGCCCGCCTGGGTGCGCTCGTTGAGGCTGTTGGGCGCGCGCGGGAAGAGCTCGAAGTTGGCCGGGTCGGCGCCGCGGCCCATGTCGAACTTGTAGAAGAGCTCGGGGCGCACGCGCAGGTAGCCGTCGAAGGTGACGAGCTCGAGCTTGCGCTTCTCGTCGACCCAGTCCTCCTGCCAACCCTGGGCGACGGACTGGGTGGCGAGCTGGGCGCGCATCTCTTCGCGCAGCTCCTTCACTTCGCGGCGGGCAGCCTCGAGCTTTGACTCGAACTCCCTCCGCAGGTCGGCGTCACCGGACGCGACGGGAGCAGCAGTGCCGGCATCGGCCTGAGCGAGAACGACGGTGGAAGACAGCGCGAGGGCCGCCAGCAGGACGCGTTGCATGTGCAGCGTTCTCCGAAGGGAAATGAGACGCGCGGGGTGTAACCCAGCAGCGCAGGAGAGGGCAGGAATTTCAGGGGATTTGGACGGGGGCTCGTACGGCCCAGCCCGCCCCCCATTTCCTGCCCTCGCTCCCCCGGAGTTCGTTTCAGTCTGCGGTGCAGTCGCCCACGATGCGGCAGTCCGAGGCATCGAACCCGCCGCAGGCCTGGCGGAGGGTGTTCGCGCTGACCACGCTGCAGGTGCCCGCGCCGGACCGCTTGTCGGGCCTCAAGTTCCCCAGGGAGAAGCCGGTGGGGCAGAAGGTGGCAGTGGGGACGAAGGTGTCGGTCGTCCCCGGCAGACCGATGCCGCAGGCCATGTAGTGCCATTGGGTGGTGAAGCCCGCCGCCATGCTGCACACCGTGGTGGCGTACCGATTGAGGTCGCGGCAGTCAGTGCTGGCGGCACAGGAAGTCGCGAGCCGGGTGCCCGCCAGGGGCGCGTTGCCTGCGCACTGGGTGAAGGCGCCGCCCACGCAGTAGGTGTCGTCGTCAGCGTCGTTGCGCACCGAGTAGGTCTTGAAGGCGGCGTTGCTGGAGTCGTTGCAGTCGTCGGTCGAGGCGCAGGTGGAAGCGAAGCGGCGCCCGGCAGGGGCGTTGGTGCCCACGCACTGCGAGGCCGCGACCCCGGTGCAGTAGGTGTCGTTGTCGGCGTCGCCGCGGGTGGAGACGATCCGGAACAGGTTGGCGTTGGCCGGATCGCAGTCGACCGCGAGGGAGTTGGCCGGGGCGACGAAGCCGGTGGGGCAATTGCCGAAGGCCGCACGGTTCGAAGCCGGGCACTGCTGGCTGGCGGTGGCGCTGGTCGCGTAGGTGTCGTTGTCGCCGTCGGGGTAGCAGGTGATGGTGACGCCGTCGTCGGTGAGCCCGTCGCAGTCGTTGTCGACGCCGTCGCAGCTCTCGGTGACGGGACTTCCCGGAGTCACGCTGCACGCGACGCCGCCACTGACGCAGACGAAGGCACCGGTGCGCTGGCACGCGCCGA
>VFKJ01000421.1 GCA_009885595.1 Myxococcales bacterium
CCCCGACCCTCTCCCCCGCGGGGGAGAGGGAGTTTTCCGTGCATCGCCTTCAGCGCCTCCGCCGTCGCCACCGACATCGGGAAGGGCAGCTTCTCCCGGTTGATGAACTGGCGCTTGAGCGGAATCGCCACGAACACGCCCAGCGCCGCGATGAGGGCGAACCACGCGAACATCGCGAGGCCCGCGGGCCGCTGACCCGTGAGAATCAACAGCGCCGGCAGCGCCGCCATGTTGCCGCCGCCCGTCATCCACCCGCCCGAAGACGCGATGGACGCCACCGTGTTGTTCTCCAGCAGCGAGAACGGGCGGCTGATCAACCGGGCCCGCTGGAGCGCCGAGAAGAACGCGAACGCGACGATGGTGGCGGTGATGGTGACGCCCAGGCTCCACCCGGTCTTCAGCACCACGTAGAGGTTCGAGAGGCACAGCACCCCGCCCAGCACCATCCCGGTGAGCGCGGCGCGCAGGGTGAGCTGGTGGTGCGGGCCCTGGTAGACCTCCCGCGCCCACCGCTCTTCTTCGGTCACACCGCCAGCTCTTTGGCCAACGCCATCGAGGCGATGGTGCCGTCGGACACCGCGGTGGTGATCTGCCGGAACTTCTTCGAGGCCACGTCACCGGCCGCGAACACCCCGGGCAGGTTGGTGCGCTGCTCGTCGTCCACCTTCACGTAACCCCAGGCGTCGCGCTCGAGACCCTCCAGCCCCTCGAGGTTCGGCACCATGCCCGCGAAGACGAACACCCCGTCGCAGTCGAGCGTGTATTCCCGCTTGGTGGCGAGGTCTTCCATCAGCACGCCGTCGACGCCCTTCCCCGCGCGCGAGAGGAACTCGCGCGGCTGGGTGGAGAGGCGGATCTCGATCTTCGGCTCCGCCCTCGCCTGCGCCTGGGCGTGCGCGTTCGCCTGCAGCGTGGGCAGCTGGTTGACGATGGTGAGGTGCGAGGCGAAGCGGGCGATGAACAACGACTCCTCGATGGCGGAGTTGCCGCCGCCGATCACCACCACGTGCTTGCCCTCGTAGTACTTGGCGTCGCAGGTCGCGCAGTACGACACCCCGCGCCCCTTGAACTCCCGCTCGCCCTTCACCCCGATGACCCGCGGTGAAGAGCCCGTCGCCAGCACGATGCACTTGGCGCGAATGGTCTCCAGCCCGTCGAGCACCACCGTCTTGCGCTCAAGATCGATGGCCGTCACCTCGGCCGCGAGGCGCGGAATCACCCCCGCGTCCTTCGCCTGCTGCACCATGTGATCAGCCAGCAGGTACCCGGGCATCGGCTTGGGGAACCCGGGGAAGTTCGACACCTGGTGGGTGGTGGCAACGTTGCCCCCGCCCAGCGCGAGATCCACCATCACCGTGGTGAGCTTCGCCTGCGCGCAGTAGATGCCCGCGGTCACGCCCGCCGGCCCCGCGCCGAGGATCAGCACGTCGGCGTCCATCGCGCTCTTCTTCGCCTGCGAGGTCAACGTGGTGAAGCGCGCCGGGGAGACCAGCTTCGAGACGCCCTCGAGCAACTCGGAGCGCTTGATGCCCCCGCTCAGGCGCGCGCCCACCTCTTTCCCGTCCTTGAAGAAGAGCACCGTGGGCGAGCCCTTCACCGCCAGCTCGGTGGCGAGCTCGCGGTTCTGCTGCCG
>VFKJ01000976.1 GCA_009885595.1 Myxococcales bacterium
AAGTCGACCACTTCGATCTTCCACACCGCCTCCATGCCGAGCTCGGGGTATTCGTGCACCTCGACCTTCTTGATGCAGTCCTGCGCGAGGCGGGCGGCGGGCCCACCGATGCTGCCCAGGTAGAAGCCGCCGTGCTTCTTGCACGCGTCGGTGACCGCCTTGCTCCGGTTGCCCTTGGCGAGCATCACGAAGCTGCCGCCGTGCTGCTGGAAGAGGTCGACGTAGGAGTCCATGCGGCCGGCGGTGGTGGGCCCGAAGCTGCCGCTCGCCATGCCCACCGGGGTCTTCGCCGGGCCCGCGTAATAGACCGCGTGATCCTTGAAGTACTGGGGCAGGCCCTGGCCGGCGTCGAGGCGCTCCTTGAGCTTCGCGTGGGCGATGTCGCGCGCCACGATCAACGGGCCAAAGAGCGAGAGCCGCGTCTTGATGGGGTACTTCGAGAGCAGCGCGCGGATCTCGGACATCGGCTGGTTGAGATCGACCTTCACCACGTCTCCGCCCAGCGCCTTCTCGTCGACCACGGGGAGGAAGCGCGCCGGGTCCTTCTCCAGCTCCTCGATGAAGACGCCGTCCTTGGTGATCTTCCCCAGGCACTGGCGATCGGCCGAGCAGCTCACCGCGATCGCCACCGGGCAGCTGGCGCCGTGTCGCGGCAGGCGGATGACGCGCACGTCGTGACAGAAGTACTTGCCGCCGAACTGCGCGCCGATGCCCAGGCGCTGGGTGAGCTTGTGCACTTCGCCTTCGAGTTCGACGTCCCGGAAGCCGTGACCTTTGGCTGAGCCCTGGGTCGGCAAGGTGTCGAGGTAGCGCGCCGAGGCGAGCTTCGCGGTCTCCAGCGCCGTCTCTGCCGAGGTGCCGCCGATGACCACCGCGAGGTGGTACGGCGGGCAGGCCGCGGTGCCGAGGGTGCGCAGCTTCTCGTCGAGGAACTTCATCAACGAGGCCGGGTTCAGCAGCGCCTTGGTCTCCTGGTAGAGGTAGCTCTTGTTCGCCGAGCCGCCGCCCTTCGCCATGAAGAGGAACTTGTAGACGTCGCCGTCGGTGGCGCTGAGCTTGATCTCTGCGGGCAGGTTGCTGCCGGTGTTCTGCTCTTCGTACATCGTCAGCGGCGCGAGCTGGGAATAGCGCAGGTTCTTCTCGGTGTAGGTCGCGTACACGCCCCGGGCGATCGCCTCTTCGTCGCCACCGCCGGTGACCACGTACTGGCCCTTCTTGCCCTTGATGATGGCGGTGCCGGTGTCCTGGCACATCGGCAGCACCCCGCCCGCCGAGATGTTCGCGTTCTTCATCAGGTCGAGCGCGACGAACTTGTCGTTGTTCGAGGCCTCGGGGTCCAGGAGGATCTTCTTGAGCTGCTCGAGGTGGCCGGGGCGAAGCAGGTGCGCGATGTCGCGCATCGCGGTCTGCGTCAGCAGCGTGAGCGCGCGCGGGTCGACCTTGAGGAAGGTCTTTCCGTCGGCTTCGAAGGTGGTGACGAAGTCCTTCGTGAGGAGCCGCCAGGGGGTCTCGTCGTGGTGCAGCGGGAGGAGCTCGGTGAAGGCGAAGGACATGGGCCGGTTTGTAGCGAGATTG
>VFKJ01001235.1 GCA_009885595.1 Myxococcales bacterium
ACGGAACCGGCCGAATCCGTTCAGCCCGAGCGGAGTCCCGTACTCGAGCGGTGGGTCGCCGCCAGCACGGCCCCTCTTGTTCGCGGGGATTTCGTCTCAGCCCTGACGTGCTACGAGCCTCGGCCACCATGCCGATGCCCCGCCCGCCGCAGCTCGATTCCGCGTTCCAGCAGGTCTCCTCCGTCCTCGCGCAGGTCGAGGGCAAGCCCGTCGATCTGGCGAAGGACAGCTGGGCCGACATCGAGAAGGGCGTGATCAAGCTGCTGGGCGGCCCCTTCAACCCCGCGCAGCCCGAGCACCAGGTGATCGCGCTGGGCCTCGCGGCGGCGATGGGGGAGCGGCTCCACGCCGAGTTCCAGGCGTTCTGGTTTCCCTACCGCGAGACGCCCGAGGGCGCGTCGCTGGGCTTCCCCGAGGCGCTGATCATGCTGGCGCCCTTCGGCGCGGTGGTCGATGCGCTCGGCCAGGGCAAGCTCGAGAAGGTCGAAGAGGTCAACAAGAGCATCCGCACCTCGCTGGCGCAGGCGAAGTTCGGCGCCGGCGGCGGCCAGCCGATGCGCTTAGGCCCCGAGGACTACATGCGGCTGTTCGACCCCGGCTTCGTGCAGGTGGTCGGCGTCGACGGGGCCAAGCTCAAGCAGGCGTGGGACTCGGCGCCCGAGAAGATCACCATCGATCTGCGCGACGCCATCAACCGCGCGGCGCGGCTGCCGCCCGAGCTGAAGAAGCAGCTGGAGCAGCAGCTGCTGGGCGCCTTGCAGCGGCTCGAGGGCGGCAAGCCCATCATCACCCAGGCCGGCCGCGCGCCCCGGGTGGTGGAGACCGTCGGCATGCTCGCCGCCTCGACCACCAACACCGGCCCCGCCGCCGAGGAGTTCTGGCAGGAGGTGGTGATGCCGCTGCTCTTCGTGGGCGCGCCCGCCACCTTCCCGCCGCTCGATGACGAAGAGCTCGCCGCCGCCAAGCAGGGCGTCGACCCGCTCTTCCTCTTCCTCGACGTGGTGCCATTCCAGTTCAAGGCGCCGGAGGACGGGCTGCTGGGCGCCTTCCCCGATCTCGAGGTGCCCGCGCCGGAGTTCCGCGGCAGCACCCAGGTGCGGCTGATCAAGGTGAAGCCTGACTCGGTGAAGGAAGCGCTCGCCGCGTTCGATCAGCAGAAGACCCGCGACGCCATCAAGCGCTTCGCGGATCACCTGAAAGAGAAGGGCGGCACCGGGGCCGAGCCCAAGGGCGCCGAAGAGGCGAAGACCATGCTCGACGCGGCCATGACGCTGCTCACCGAGCTCAAGCAGTCGGTGGCCTCGGGCAAGGACCTCTACGTGCGGCGGATGACCGAGGCCGAGGCGGCTTCCGAGCCGGCGCTCGCGCAGGTGCGCCAGGCGCTCTCGGGGCCGCGCATCATTCTGACGTCCTGAAATCGCATGTCAGACGTCACGAATCAGTCGTAACTAACTGGAAGCATGGATG